>CAMBPV010000014.1 GCA_945869695.1 Prosthecobacter debontii | reverse complement strand
CTCACCAGCCGCAGCACCGCCACCCTGAAAACCCAAAACATCACCGCTCTCACCATCGACTGGCCCGCCGGACAATGCCCGATGGACATCCTCACCAAGCCCACGCTCAACATCGATGGCCAGGAGGTCTCCGTCACCCGCCCCAAGCTCGATCGCTCTTGGCGCGTCCATCTCCGCAAGTCCGGAGACACCTGGTCTGAATCCCTCACCGCCCACTCAAAGGACACGCTCGTGAAAAAGCATGGCCTCACCGGCCCCATCGACGACGCCTTCCTAGACAGCTTCATCTTTGTGAAGCCCACTGTCGCAGGTTGGAATCCCGCCGTCGATGCCTGGGTCAAGTCCGAGATGGACCGCGCCGTTTTCGAGTGGCGCAGACAGTTCCGTGGAGACGTGCAGATCAAAGATGCCACCGCGATCACGGATGCCGATATCGCAGGCAGCAATCTCATCCTCTGGGGAGATCCGCAGAGCAATCCCCTGCTCGCCAAAATCGCCGCCAAGCTCCCTCTTCAATGGACCCAGGATGCCGTGATCGCCAATGGCAAAACCCACGCCGGCGCTGGCCATGCACCCGTGATGGTTTACCCAAACCCTCTCAACGCCTCCCGCTACATCGTCATCAACAGCAGCTTCACCTACCGCGAATACGACTACCTTAACAACGCACGCCAAGTCGCCAAACTACCCGACTGGGCCGTCATCGACCTCTCCCAGCCTCCGAATAGCCGCACCCCCGGCAAAATCGCAGACGCCGGATTCTTCGATGAGAAGTGGCAGTGGAAGGCTGAGAAAAAATAACTCCGAATCGCTCTCACCCCAAGCTCCAGCCGCGACGGACAATCAATCCGCCAGTCCCGCTCCTTTGACTTGCTCATTCACCCATGCCGCATCGTCCCCGGGCAACTCCGGTTCGGGGACGTTGCGATAGTCCGCACTCCAGTAGCCACCCATGCGATGACAGCGGTTCACAAGCGGCTGCAAGGCCAGCACCACGTCCGCATCATGGGTCCGCAGCGGGATCGAGATGTTCGGCAACGGCTCGCGTAACGAGGTTTCATAAACCTCGAGCTGCGTGGTGCTCGGTGCGCGATAAACACAAGTCACGTAGTGCGTGCCAGCCGTTTTCCCGAGCGCAGACGAAGGCACGACGAGCGAGTGCCTCCCACCGCGCAGCAGATCGATCTCCACCAGATTCACCCGAGCATTCACATACGTGTTTCGCCGCTCGATGTAATCTTGACGGTTCGTGCCCTTTTTCGCGGGGCTTAGCACCTCGATCACCGTGACGAGCTTTCCATTCGCATCGCTGATCTCGATCCACCTCTCCGTCTCCTCGGAGACCAGCACGATCCGAGGCGCGGTCGCCACGATGCCGTCTTCCCTCTTCGCTTCCGGCTCCCACTGCGGTGGCACTCCGCTCTTCCACGACTCCACCACTGCCACATCCGCGCGCAGATGGATGTCTTTTTCTTCCGCATCATGCAGCGTCACGCGCTCCTCGCTCCGAGCTTTGAGTTCCGCTGGCAGACTCTCGGCGATTGCGTCGCGGACGTAACTGATCAAATTTGAGTGCACATCAGACCAGTGCCGTTCCAAAAACGGATTCATGCCGGGGAAAGGATTCTCTTTCGTCATGGCTGCAATTTAGCCTTCGCTGTTGTGGTTGCAATGATGATGCGCCTGTCATGAAGCCGAGTGATGTTGCCGCTCACGAGATCGACCAGGCATCCCTCTCACCCCAAGCTCCAGCCCTGCCTCGGCTCGCGTTTCAGGAAGCGCTCGGCCTCGGGTGCGTTTTTGATCTTCATGTTCACCGCATCCCACTCGATCTTCTTCCCGGCTCGGAACGCCACATTCCCGAGATGATTCGCCTCCGTCAGCGGGCCTGAGTAAGTATCAAAAGGGCTACCCGTCGGCGTGCCATGGCGGATCGCTTGGAGCCACTCCTTGTGTTGGCCGGGCGAGTCCGCGATGAAAGGCGCAGGTCGCTGAAATTCTTTAAACTTCTCCTCTGGCAGCAGCACATGTTTTCCGTAGTCGGAGAGCAGCATCCCTTTGTCCCCGATGAAGAGCACGCCGCTGCTCCACTGACGGATGAAGGGGTCCTTCTTCCACACCTCAGGTTTATTTTTCCCCTGATGCCAATGCACGCGACAAGCAGGCAAGTCGCCACGTGGTCCGTATTCATAAACCGCGCTCATCGAGGCCGGAGCGATCTCGGGATGGGCGGGAAGATCTGAAAAAGCCTCGATCGTCAGTGGCGCATCCAGCTTCAGCGCCCACCAGGGGAGATCGTTCCAATGGCTGCCGAGATCACTCATCGTCCCGTTGCCAAAGTCCCACCACCGATACCATTTGGGCCCAGGGAAATAGACCTCGTGATAAGGCCGATACGGCGCAGGTCCCAGCCACAGATCCCAGTCCAAATAAGGCGGCGGTGTTTGCTCCTCTTTCGGGCGCTTATCGACAAATAGCAGGTCCTTGTAAAGTTCCGCGTCCTCCTTCGTCTGATGTCCCCACGCTCGCGACACGCACACATGCGCCTCCGTTACTTTCCCGATGGCTCCGCTTTGGATGAGTTCCACCACACGCCGGTAATTCGAAGAGCCATGGATCTGAGTTCCCATCTGCGTCGGCACTCCGGCTTTGGCCGCCGCCTCGCGAATCACACGCGCCTCATGCACATCACGCGTCAGAGGCTTCTCACAATAAACCGCCTTCTTCCGCAGCAACGCCGGCAGCGTGGCATACGCGTGCGTGTGCTCAGTCGTGCTGACCACCACCGCATCAAACTCGGAGTCCTTCAGCGTGTCGTAGAGCTTGCGAAAATCCGAAAAACTCTTCGCGCCCGAAAATGTCTCCTTCGCGCGCCCCAGATTCTGACCATTCACGTCGCACACCGCCACCACGTTTTCCGTGGGCTCCATCGCCGTACTCTCCAGCGTGGGTTGATCTTTCTTCTGCTGGTCTTTGCCCGGCCAGAGGGAAACGCCGACGGTGTCCTTGATGTTCGAAGCGCCGCGGCCTCCCACACCGATGAACACCAGGTTCAGTTTTTCATTGGGTGATTTGCAACTGACGATCGCCGGAAAACCGATCGACGACGCAGCCGCCAATCCTGTGTTTGTGAGAAATCGACGACGAGAAAGAGGGTGAGCATTCATGGGGAGTGAGCGTGAGTGACCAGACCAACGCCGCCGCCCTCCTCACTCTTGCTGCCTCAGAAACCTCAGCGCTTTTTGCGCTCGGGCATCTCCTGGATCGGATTGGGATGAGAGCCCATGAGAATCTTGTACCCATCCTGCTGCAGCACCACGGATGTCTCCGCAAAACCCTCCTTCATGAGTTTCTCATACGGCAGATGTTTATTCGCCACGATCCACAGTTTCCCCTCAGGCTTCAGCGCCAAAGCGGCCGCCACGAGGAAACGCATCCCAATCACCGGATCAGGCTGACGTGTCTCATGGAAGGGCGGATTTGAAATGATCCAGTCATAACCCTGCCGATTCAGCCCCTTGGTCACATTGTGCCAGTAATACCGCACCCGCGCCCGAGGGTTCACACCCGTCAGATTCATCTTGGCCGCCTCGATGGCCCGACCATCCGCGTCATAAACATCCAACTCCGTCACACCCGGCCGATTGCGTAAAATGAAATCGCTCAAGAAACCCCAGCCCACCCCGAGATCCGCCACCTGACCGGAAATCTCCGCAGGCAAATTCTCTGTCAGCAGGCGAGAGCCCGTATCAATGCGATCCCAAGCAAAGAGACCCGGCACCGACCAAAAGCGATCATCCACCACCTTGCGAAACTCACCTCCGGCCCGCCACTCGGTCAGCATTTCCTGATTCCAGTCCGCGCTCTTTTTAGCCCAGAACGTGCGGCACCGGTTCTTCGAAAGCGTGCCCACCGAGCCCGCCACCTCCTTGAGTTTTCCCTCAAAGCGCTTCGCACCCCAGTCATTCGGCAGAGAGCACAGAAGCATCCCTCCGTCTTCCAGCAGGTCATGCGCACGCGCCAGATCAGAAAGCGTCATCTCCTTCTGCCGCTCCGGCAGCAACATCACCAGAGAGTATCCACCCTCCATTTTTTCCGCCACCTTGATCCCACTGCGCTCCAGCGCCGTCTCACGCGGTTTAAAATCCTGCGCACAGGTCAGTCGCCCCTTGAAGCGCTCCAGCTCCTGATGCGCATGAGCCCGAAGGAAAGCCAACTTCCCTCCCGAGTCGAGAGAAGGTTCATGGTCGAGAGCTACGAAAAGGGATTCAAGAGCAGGATTCATCAGTCAGTCAAAAAACGCATCGGTCCTCACAGAGTTCGCCAATCAGAAAACCCAACCGCCCAATGCACCTCCCTCCATATCCCGCCCAAGGGCTCAAAGCAACCTCTGGGATAAGGGTGCCTTCGCTGATCCATTTTCGGAGACAGTTGCAAACGATGCAAAAACCTCTAGGGGCTGAGGATGCCACGACCGCAGCCGGCAGTGATCTTTATCTTCATCACCTTGTTCCTCGATATTTTCGGGATCGGGCTGGTGGTGCCGGTGCTGCCGGGATTGGTGGAGGAGCTTCAGGGCGGGAGTGTGGAGGCGGCCTCTCACGCGGTGGGTTGGCTAGGGGCGCTGTATGCTCTGATGCAGTTTATCTTTTCGCCCATTTTAGGGAGCCTGTCGGATCGGTTCGGTCGGCGGCCGGTGATTCTGGTTTCTCTGCTGGGCTCGGCTTTGGATTACCTCCTGCTGGCATGGGCACCGAGCATGGTTTGGCTTTTTGTGGGACGGATCATCTCGGGGATCACCGCGGCGAATTTCTCTGCTGCCAGTGCTTACATCGCGGATGTGACGTCTCCGGAAAAACGGGCAGCGGGTTTTGGCATGATCGGGGCGGCGTTTGGTCTGGGATTCATTGCGGGTCCGGCGGTGGGTGGGTTATTGGGTGAGTTCGGGCTGCGACTGCCCTTCCTGGTGGCTGCGGGTGTCACGGCGCTCAACTGGATCTATGGAGTCTTTGTTCTACCTGAATCTCTGACTCCCGAAAATCGCCGGGCTTTCGATTGGCTCTCCGTGAATCCATTCAAATCCTTGGCCGCTCTCGCGCGCTGGCCCGTGGTGTCTGGGCTCGCCGGTGCTCAGTTCTTGATGAACCTGTCCCACAATATCTACCCGAGCCTCTGGGTGCTTTACACGGGTTTTCGCTACGGATGGTCAACCCGGACGGTGGGTCTTTCACTCTGCGTCGTCGGCTTGACCTCGGCGATCGTTCAAGGGGCGCTGGCGGGAAACATCATCCGCCGAATGGGGGAACGGAAGGCCGTGCTTTTTGGACTGGGTTTGATGTCCGTGGCCATGGTGTGCTATGGGCTGGCGACTGAGGGGTGGATGATTTTTGTGACGATCATTCTCGGGAGCATCGGGGGCGTGGCGGGTCCGGCTGAGCAGTCTCTGATTTCACAGGCAGTCCCGGCCGATGAGCAAGGCGCGGTGCAGGGTGCGCTGAACAGTCTGGCCAGCGTCGCGGGCGTCATAGGTCCCCTGGTCTGGACGTGGATCTTTGCGGCCAGTCTGGGCACGCATGGATCGCTTCATTTTCCCGGCTTGGCCTTCATCATCGCGGGCGTCCTCACGCTCATCTCTTTGGCTGTCGCGGTGCGGGTGCTGAACCGCTGGAGCCCGAACAAAGCCTGATTTCAAAAAGCGGAGTTCGCCGGGCCCAAGCCTATTTTTTGGTCATCGTCCACACACCATCCCATGCCTCCGGTGGGTGGGAGATGAGTTCCTGGCAGCGCTCCTGGTAAAGATGAGTCAGACTGTCATCCAGGCCGCCAGACTGGGCGTTCGATAGCTCAGCGAGCGCTTCTTGAAATTGGCCCGCTCTGAATAGGCGGACGGCTTGCTCATAAAACTCAAGCGCTGGAGGACAAGCCTGCCCCTTTCGACCGATGACGGTGAAAATCTCCAAGGGTTTGGTTTTCCCCTTCACCCGAACGAGGTCCGCGGCGCGGCAGATGAAGTGCTCACTGACCCGATGCCGCACGGCATCGCTAATGAGGAGATCCACGCCGTATTGCTTGGTGGCACTCTCGAGTCGGGCGGAGGAGTTCACGGAGTCTCCGATGGCGGTGAATTCCTTCCTTTGATTGGACCCGATGTCGCCCACGATCGCATCCCCCTGATGAACGCCGATCCCAAAGGCCAGCGGCTCCATGCCTCGGGACTTCCAGCCTTCATTCAGCCGCACCAGTTCCTCCCGCATATCCACGGCAGCACCGACGCCGGCGAGCGCGTCTTGATTGAGTGCTTCTTCACTGCCCTCATTCCGCAGCCGCCCCCAGACAGCCATCACGGCGTCACCGATGAATTTATCAATGCTGCCCCGATGCCGGAAGACGATGTCCACCATGCTCTGAAGGTACTCATTGAGTTGGCCCACCAGCGCTTTCGGCTCGGAGGTCTCTGACATGCTCGTAAAGCCACGCACATCTGAAAAAAGGAGGGTGATGGTGCGGCTGGCTCCTTCGAGCGCTTTGTAATAGTCATCCGGATCACGCAGGATCTCGGCAGACATGTCAGGAGAAAAGTAACGGGTGATGGCGCGGAGGAAGGCCTGTTTTTGCTTCCGCTCCATCATGAAATCAAACGTCAGTCCCGTGAACCCCGTCAGCCCCATAGCCAGCGTCGGGACGGCCATCGGAAGCACAAGTGAGAGGTGATTAAACGAAAGGATCTGCACGACTGCGGCGAGCGCGATCCCACCCAAGAGGATCAAAAGACAAGCCATGGGGCGCCGCAAAAAGAAGACCAGCAGAGCTGCCGACACCGTCATGAAAACGAGGAGGGTGAGCCGCAGATCGAGTGAGGTTTTCTTGAGAAAGAGGCCGCTCTTCAGAGCACCTAGGGCGTGTGCGTGAACCTGAACACCGTGGAGGGTTCCGACCGGAGTTTCTTTCGTGTCCTGTTGCTGCCGGGCTACCGGGCCGATGAAAACGGTCTTGCCCTTAAAGAAGGATCCGCCACCGAAGTTACTCTCCCAGATATCGGGAATGAAAATGTCATGCAGCGGATAATGCATATAGGCACGGGCATCACTGTACCGGAAAAGGTAGTCGGGTTGGTCCAGCGGGATCATTTGAGGTTTCCCCTGAAGTCGCATGACGGAGGCGGCCAGTGATGGAAGACCCCGCTCCGGCTCACCCGTGTCCGAACGGAAAAACTGCGCCCGCCGGATGATGCCATCATCGTCCGCAGGGAAGGTCACAAAGCCGACGCGCTCATCCGCAGGCCAAGTCTGCGGGACGAATCCATCCCAGGGAAGTGAGAGGGAATCACTCTCCTGCCCACCACTGGCGGACGGGACAAAATCAGCACCGAGAACGACCCGACCCTTGTACTTTTCCAAGGCCTTGGCAAACACGATGTCTCCCTCAGGGGCACTGTTGGAGGGGCCGGGAAAGATGAGATCGATGACGACGGTGCGCGCACCCGCTGTGAACAGGCGATCCAACACATGGGCATAGACCTCCCGGGACCAAGGCCAGCCGATCATCAATTGAAGGGCGCGTGATTTCTCGATCTCCTCAGGCAGCGCAGAGGAGTTTTGGATATCGAGACTCGCGTCATCGATACCTAAAACGACGATGTCAGGGTCGGGCTGGGCTTTGACACCATTGAGCTGCACTTTGTCGTAATTCCGCCATTCCCACGCGTCCAGTATCCCGTCTATGGCTTGGATACCCTGGGTCAGGGATCCCTGCTCTTCTTCGGCTTCCGTATTTCGCTCTGCATCCCTGTGGTAGTGCACGACCGACAGTGTCGATGCCACGATGAGAGCGATCAGGCTGAGAACCCACGCACGCTTTTTGGCTGGAAGTCTCCTGGGGGCGGCTTTGCTCATTTAATTTAACCAAGATGGCACGCCCGTAGCTTCAAGAGAGGCCTCTGCGTTGTCAAACGGGAGTCGATGAAGATTGACGCCCGGAATCGGACCCCCTATGATCAGCACAAATCTCCTTTGATGAAAACACATTCTAGATTCGGATCAGTCTTATTGGTAGTCGCTACACTTTGTCACTCTGTGGCGATGGGGCAATTGGATAGGTCTCGATTAAATGAGGGCGTCAAGGACCTCGGTAATGGACCCACCTTGGGCGAATCCCAAGACCTCAACACTCTCCGACTGGATGAGGAAAATGCATTTGCGCCCCAGTCGCCCGGTGACTCCGATCTCGGCACGCAGCTCATCCTTAAAAACGCGCAGAAAGAAGACTGGTTCCGCGCTTACGCCGACCTTTCTGGATTCTGGACCAACAATGCTGCCAACACGCCCATCTTTGAAGTCGAGGACTGGTTTTGGAATGGCCGCATCGGATTCGGCTACCAACCAAGGATCACCAAAAGGCTATATGCAGACTTCGACTTTCAGCAGCAGATCATCCGCTACGATCAGTTTGATCTCCTCAACTACGAGTCCATGGACCTGAGCGCCAGTCTTCTTTATGTCGAGCCTCGGCTCTCGAATGCTCTATTCTTTGCCCAGTTTAACTACCTCCGCATCACCGGGGATGACTTTGGGGAGGAACTCCTGAACAGCTTCTCTGTGAAGGCTGGCGTGCAAAAGATCTTTCTGATTGATCGACTGAACAGTGTCCAAATCAGTATTTTGGGAGACTGGGATGTATCCACGGACCTGGATCAACTTTTCCGGAATCAATACATTGGCGAGCTCACCTACCGCTTCAAAATCATGCGGAACTTGGTCTTCGCCGCGACCTACCGCTACACCTACTTTGACTACCGTGAAGTGGATCGCCAGGATCAGCTTCAAATCATCGGCGCCTCTCTGACGTACTCGCCCAAAAAGTGGATCGACCTCTACGCCACTGCTAATCTGAGTCTCAATGATTCAAACATCGAATTCTTCGAATATGAGGCCGGCTCCGTCGGAGGTGGCCTCGGTCTGAAACTCCGCTTCTAAAACCCAAAATCCGAATCTGTGATGAAAACCAAATCTCCAATCGGCAAATTGATCCTGAGCGCACTGATCTGGGCAGCAGCAGTCCCGGCCGAGGCAGCGAGCTTTAAGGAGGCGGAGTTCACCCGCGTCATCAATGACGTGCGTGTGCTCCCCATCCAGCAGGCACCGCAGCCCGCTCAAGTAGGCACCAAAATCACAGGCCAATCCTCCGTTTCCACGGGTGTCGAATCGCGCGCTGAGCTGCGCTTTCCGGACAAGACCATCACCCGGATCGGATCCAATTCCGTGTTCCGACTCGACCGCGGAGACCGCACCGTCAATCTGGAAAAAGGGGTGATCCTCCTTCAAGTGCCGAAGCAACTGGGCGGCGCCAAGGTGAGAACCGCTGCCGTAACCGCTGCCGTGACGGGCACCAGCGTCATGTTTGAATACACCCCCGACGGCTTCATCAAAATCATCGTCCTCGAAGGTGAAGTGGATGTGTTTTTCAATGACCGCCCCGGTGTCATGACCACCCTGCGCGCCGGGGACATGCTTATCATGAAACCTGATGCGAAAGAGTTCCCGATGGCGGTGCAAGTCGATCTCGAAAAACTCAAAAAGACCTCCAAACTGCTCGACCCCGATGAATTCGGTCCTCCGATCAATGTGGCCAATTTGAATGACGCTCAGGCAGAGCAGGATAAATTGAAGAAAGATGGAGAGCTCCTGAAGACGGCATTCCAGATTCCCGGTCGCGGAACCGTGGTGACGCTCACCAATGAAGCTAGGCAGGAGATCTTTAAAAACATCGTCCTTCAAGCACGGCCGACTCCAACAGGCCAGCCACCCGCTCCCCCTGAAACCAACAACCGAAACCCAGGAGGCGGAAACGAGGAGCCTCCTGCAGATCCCACCGTTCCGAACACAGCCTCGCCTCCCGGAACCCCAATTCGGAATCCTGGGACTGTGGTCTTTACCGATGGATCCAGCATTGTGACGAATCCACACGCCACGGCCTACAGCGACCTGGCCAATGCCATCATCACCATGCAGGGCACGATCTACCGGCCCAATCTGGATGGTAACTTCCGCACCTACCTCTACGGCCAATCGGGCGGACCAACTCCCGTCGATGCCTTTCTTGCCAGCCACGGAAATTGGTTCGCTTTTCTCGCTGATGAAATTTACATCGGAGGTGACATCGGTGTAAATTCATCCGTCGGACCGCGAAACATCGCTCTCGCCGCCCAAGGGAATGTCACTTTTGCCGACGTGAGCGAACGTTTCCCGATGGCAGGTGGAGGCAATAATTGGACCTTGCCTCCCTCGGTCGATGCATTGGTCATCAGCACCGGCAGCGGCTCCATTACCGTGGACTCCTCCTTCTCCCTCAACGGCACGCTTGGCCAGCCTCAGCACGTTTTCTTTGACGCCTCCGGCCCCACTTCTGACGTGACGATCAATGGGGGTGGGTTCCACCCCACTGGCGAGGGCTCCGAGGGCTCCGCGCGTTTCGGGGGTTCCGAGGGTTTGCCTCAGATTAGTTTCCCGGATGGTTCCTTCCATGCGGTGGCAGGCCGAGACATTGTGGTCCTCTCCAACGCACCCTACGCGCCCACCATTGAGGCGGCCGAGGTCAAAATGGATGCCGGTCGAGACATTAGCGTCGTAGAGTCTCAGATCAGGGCCCGGGCGCTCATCCAAATGAAGGCCCTCGAAAACCTGACCATCAGCAATTCAAGTCAATTGGTTGCTTTATCCGAGGGTGATCAACTCAGTGTCTTCCTAGCTGCGGTGAATGGCAACGCATCACTGCTCCAAGCCTACGTTGACGCATTCGCCCTTGAGGTGTCGAGCGATTACGGAAACGTCTCCATCACCGACAGCCAAGTCAATGCGGACGTCGTCAAAGCCCGAGTCCTCAGCACGGGTGGTGAGCTGCTCATTGCAAATTCAACAATCGGTAAGGCAGGTAGCAGTCAGTTGACCCGACTTTACGGTGAAGGGGCCAGCGGGGTGCGATTCTCAGGAACGAATTACCTGAACTCCCACACCGTCAACATCGCCGGAAAGTCCGTCACCATCGACGCTGAAGGTTCGGTCAGGCTCGTCAACCCGAGCGGCACCAGCGTCTTCACGGACACGGCTAACTTCAACCACAGTTCCTTCGGAAACTTTACCGATGGCGAGGGATCTCCCATAACGGTGCCGACCCAGGCTTTTGGAAACAGGCCCGCTTACTAAACTACCGGCTCACCACTGCTGCAATCTGAGCCCAAAGTGCCTCCGCCTCCGCCGGACGGCATGAGGGTTTCCCGGCTTTGGCAAACCAGTAGTTCGCATTGCCCTGATCCCCCTCGATCACGTGAAGCAACCCATGGATCCAAGAGCCCATGGGTGTATGCAGGTCTTGGGCGATGTTGTGCGACTCCTCCCAATTCCCTTTTTTCAAATGCCAGAGAGCCTGAGCTCCCTCTGAGAGAGAGGCCGGAGGCTCCGTGTCACTAGCGACGGATGCGATGAGTTCCTCGACAGTCATAGATCAGCGCAAGGATCAATCTTCCGGCATCGCCCGGCCCTTGGTCTCAGGCAGGAAAATCAAAGCCATGAGCCCGAGGACAAAAATCACGCTCATGTAGCTGCAGGCATTCCGGAAGGCCTCCAGTTTAGCCTCGGGCGTGGTGGCTCCTGCCTTGAGTGCGGCTTGCAGGCTGCCCAGCGTGAAGGGTCCGCTGGCCGCCACAAAACGGCCCACATTGTAACAAAAGCTCGTGCCCGTGCTGCGGAGACTCGTCGGGAAAAGCTCGGGCAGGTAAATCGCAAATCCCGCAAACAAGGCCAACTGGCAACCACCCATCACGGCGCTCATCCAGATGTCACCACGGCCATTGAACATCTGGAAGTATCCCACCGTCGCCACCAGCGCAGCGACGTAGGCGAACGCAAAGGCCTTCTTCCGCCCCAGACTTTGGGCGAACCTGGTGAAGAGCAACATGCCGATGAAAGCACCGATATTTTGCACGATGGAATTAACCCCAATCCAGTAAGTTTTCTCGCCTGTGATTTTGTCAGCCGCGACACCCTCTGCCTCGAGCGAGCGCTGCATCACGTCTCCGACCAGCTCAGGACTGAAGAATCCGATGCCCCAGAGGCCGATGACACCCGCCACGCAGAGCACCATGCCGAGGAGCGCATTTTTTCTCCAGCGCACATCACCCAGCAGTGCGGTGTAGGAGCCAAACTTGACCCCCGCAGCTTTTCCTGCCGCGCGTGCCTGGACCCATTTCTCAGGCTCCTTCAGACGGATCTGAATAAAGACGCAGAGAAAAGCCGGCAGCGCACCCACCAGAAACATATACTTCCACGCCGTGCCGGGCTCGATGACCTTTGTTCCCTCAAGATGCCCCATGTACATGCTCGTGAGCCCCGCCATGACATTTCCCACGGCAGATAATGCCTGCAGAGTCCCGAGAGCACCTGCCCGCGCACGATCAGGCACGGTGTCAGCCACCAGCGCCACAGCGAGACCGAAGACACCGCCCACACCGAGTCCGGTCAGGAAGCGATAGATCGCGAAATCGACCCAACCTTTTGAGAAAGCGGACAATCCCGTGCACACCGAATAAATCAGCACGGTTAAGGTCAGTGTCTTTGCTCGTCCGATGCGATCACCCACCGAACCAAAAATAAGCCCACCCGTGGCCCATCCCGCTACGAAGATTGATGTCGCATAGCCGCCATATTTGATCGGATCCATTCCTTGTGGCAGGAGCGCTTTCATGGCCGAATTCCGTGCCAACAGGAACAACTGCTGGTCAAGGCAATCAAAGAGCCAAGCGAGGGAAGCTACAATGAACACAAACCAATGGTAAGGAGTGAGATACTTATACCAAGGGGCGTTGTCGGGAAGGGGTGCAGTCTGGCTCATGGGCCGCTAGGTTGAACGAATCCGCTGGTAAAGACAATAGAGAAAACGATTCTCCCGATCATTCACCCCATGCCTCATCCCCAAGTCATCGGAATCGGAGCCGCCACACGGGACCATCTCTGCCTCGTTTCAGCCTTCCCTGATCAAGAGGGCGTGCAGCAGGCGCAGGCCCGCCTTTCTACCGGCGGCGGCCCCGTAGCCACCGCGCTCGCCGTGATTTCCAGCCTCGGCACTTCGTCTGCGCTCCTCGATGTTCAGGGCGATGATGCCACTGGCCGGGACATCCGCTCCGAGCTTGAGTCCTTCGGTGTGGACACCCGTTTCATCCGCATCCACCCCGGAGCCCGATCTCCAGAGGCCACCATCCTCGTTCGCCAAGCGGACGGATCACGTGCCATCGTCTTCACCCCCACATCTGCGGGCGAGCTCTCGCCCGAGGATCTACCCGCCTCACTTTTCGAGAACGCATGCCTCCTCCACATCAATGGCCGACACGAAGCTGCGTGTTTTCGTGGCATTGAACTGGCTCAAAAATACGGCGTCACCGTTTCTTTTGATGGAGGCGCCGGACGCTATCGAGGCGATACCTCAGCGGCCATGGTCACCGCCAGTCAGATCTGCATTGTCGCCCGCAGTTTTGCACGAGATTTCTGCGGGAGCGATGATCTGTCGATTCAAGCCCGAGCACTCCGTCACTCGGACACGCAGATTCTCATCATCACCGACGGCGCGGCCGGGAGTCACGTTTGGAATGCTGGTGGTGACTCATTTCATCAGCCCGCCTTCACGGCGAGTCCCCTCATCGACACCAACGGCTGCGGTGACGTGTATCATGGCGCCTTTTTGCATCACTGGCTGGAAACCCGAGACCTCCGCGCCGCCTCCGCATTTGCCAGTGAACTGGCGGCTAAAAATGCAGAAGGGCTCGGTGGTCGATTCGCCCTTCAGCGAGCGGACGACACACCGAAGTGACGCGCGGCAAATTTCAAATACTGTAGCCAATCATAGTCCGTCACATCATGCACACCGGTGCGATTGTGATAAGCGATCGCATCACCCACGGGTGAGTCGATCGGAGGCGGTTCCTCCACGCCCAGTCCCTTTTTGCCAAACAACGCATACACCGGCTCTGCATTCCTCCCGGACAGGAACTCTCCCTTTTGATCCGCCCAGTCATCCTTCGCTGCGCTGGCGATGTAGACCGGACGCGGAGCCATGAGCGCGATGAGCATGTGCTGATCCACCGGACAAGCATTCACGTCATGCGCATAGCTTTTGTATTTCGAGGTAAACCAATGTGGGAAAACGCGGGTGATAACCTCCGTGGTCTCGCCGATGTTTCTCCGCATCAGAGCCGCTCCGCCTTCCCCCGAGTTATTGGAAATGACGACACCGAACCGAGGATCGCTCGCCCCCGCCCAAAGAGATGTTTTTCCCAGCCTCGAGTGCCCGATCACCGCCGCCTTGGATGCATCGATGTCAGCATTGGTTTCCAAATAATCCAGGATCCGGCTCAGCCCCCAAGACCACGCGCCGATGGCACCCCAGTCTCCGTTTTTCCAAACCGTCTCCGCGCCCTCTGGGCTCAGTGCCGCCCTCACACCGTCCTTCCATCCGTCCGCGTGATCAGGCTCAATGTCCCCATAATACGCCGTCGCCACCGCAAAACCCTGACCCACGATCATCTCCAGTGGCCAGCGACTCGCCTCCACACCCCGCGAGTCCTCGGTAGCCTTGTTGTCCACCACCGCTTTGTCGTTCTTCGAATTGGGCCGCATCCACCGAGTGCTGATCGGGATGTCTTTCTCCGTCGAGACTGCATGATTGCCATTGAAGCTCAGTCCCACAAAAACAGGCACCTTTCCCTTCCGCTGATTGGGCACCAGCAGCATCACATCCATTCCCTTCCACGCAGGGTGTTTCGCGAGCGAAACATGCACCAGCTTACGCGTTGCCGCTCCGCCCAAAGCATCCGACTTCACCGCCGTCACCTCGAACTTCAAATCCGCCGGCTTCGGCTGAATGCGGCCATAAACATGATCCTGAAAAAGCTGAAGCACCTCAGGCCGCCGCACGCCCACCCATTGCTCCGCCGTCGAGCCGGACGCCAAAACATCCGGTAAAACCACCTCACCCACCTTCGCCTCATCATAATTAGCTGGGGTTTTCTGAGCCAAGCAAACAGACGTGATCAGAAAGGTGAGCGCGAGAGGAATCTTCATGGCAAACCAACGCCGCACGCGCTCAAAAACTTCCTCGCTTCGTCAGCCGCGCTGCATCCCAGGAAACTCGAACGAGACTCTGGATGTTCAGCATTGGATTGGGTTTCTTCCTCACCCTGCCCGGGGCTGGATGAGCAACTTGTTCAGCGTCGCTTCGACGTGACGATCATTCTTGCCGTTCTCATTGTCCTTCTTGAGCAGATAACGCTGCTTGCCCTCAGAAGTGAACTCCCATTCAAATTTCATGTCCCTTTCCAGCTTCAGTTTTCCAGGAGCTGAGATGTCCCAGCAATCGGTGGTGCCACGCACTGCGTAGAGCACGGCGGCGAGGTCAGCGACGTGGCGATCGCCAGCTTTGCCGCCTGAATACAGCTCATAAATACGTCGCACCGGATTATCAGCGGGAACGCCGCGAAGGCTTTCTCCGACACGAACTCCGCTGGGCACGGAGCATACCTCACGACCGGCAAAAACAATCTCTGTGGGCCACCGATGCAGCACATCGAAAGCAGAATCTGCATCTCTGCAAAAGTTGACATTGCCGAGCGAGAGGTCGTCCTTCGGCGGGTAGCCAATGAAGTTGCCGCCCATGCAGACGTATTTGGAGACCTTAGCCCGCACGACATCCAGACCGCTGGCGTGTTGATCCGAAGCGGGCAACGCAATGAGGTTTCTCAAATTGGTCAAATAACCAACCGTGATCATGACAACGGAATGATTCGGCTGCTGCGCCAACACATCCCGATACAAGTGGGCGGCGTCTGGAATATCGCTCTCCGATTTCACACGGTGCGTGAACTCGGCGGCAATCTGGCGGGTGAATTTTGACTTCTGCCTCACCCCCTGATCCTTCACCTTACCGAGAGGAATGTTCGAGCGACCTCGGTAACGATTGATCACATCCACCGTGGCCAAAGCATCCAAGGTCAGCACGCTCGTGCCGCAAGCGATGATCTCGCACTCACCCAGGTCAGCGAGCGAATGCAAAATGGCCATCGCGCCGCCGTCGTCACAGTCGGTTTCCATATCCGTGTCAAAAATCACATTCACTGGAGCCGCGGCGCTCGCGGGAGTCACCATCCAAACAGAGGCAACCCATAAGATTCGGACAATGCGAAGGTCAATCATGTCAACGTCATCAGCGGTGAAGTGCGGACATTATTCACTCTTCAAAGTCGGCGCGCCCTCGGGAAGCGTGATCGTGGGTTCTCCACTCAGATAGTTTAGGGAGGTGAGAAACAGATCCATCTGTCGGGCTGTCACCTGGATCCAGGGAGCTTTGTTAAAGAAACCGTGAGGCATCTCGGGGGCCGCCCACATTTCGGCTCGCAAGCCCAGTGCCCGGGCTTTTTTCACGTACTCGTCCCCGCCTGCTTTTAGCTTATCCGCTGTGCCAAAAAAGAGGATAGCTGGAGGTGTCTCCTTGGAAACAAAACTGTTCGGCGTGATGGCCTCAGCCATTTCCAGGGTAATCGGGCTTTCCCCCGTCTCACGCTGCTTGAAGAGGGTGGTGATGTTCATGGCCGGATTGAACAACACCATCGCATCTGGACGTGAGGATAGGGCCTTGTCATCGCTCGCTGCATCATACGCAGAAACCAAAGCAGTGCAGGCCGCCAGGTGTCCTCCAGCTGATCCTCCTGCTGCAATGATCTTGCCCGGGTCCACGCCGATCTCATCCGCATGACCGCGCACCCACCGGATGGCGCTTTTGGCATCTTCGACCGCTTTGTCAGGTGTCGTCTTGTGGATGCTGGAGATCCGATAGTCGGCGCACGCAGCGATGATGCCTCGGCTGGCCAAATACTGAGCCTGTGGCACGAACTGAAGATACGAACCGCTCTTCCAGCCACCTCCAAAGAAGAACACCACACAGGGCCTCTGCACAGCGGTCTGCACTTCACCTTTGGGCATGAAAAAGTGGAGCTTCAACTCACCCTGAGGTGTGGTTTTGTAAACGATGTCTTTCGTGGCTAACTCGACGGACGCAAGCTTGATCAAGGGCTTCAACTTGGGTCCTTTTTGGGCATGCAAAGGAAAAGCAGCTAACAAAACGAGCAGTGACAGGAGGCGCATGGGGTGGGAACGCTACCGCTAGATGCGTTTTGTCACACGATTGACATCAAAGGCTTTCACGGCCTTCTTTCCACCATGACCCCTGACTCTTCAGCACGTCGTCCCTTGAAGTCACGCAGTTCGGTTTGGGCGCAGTTTTTTGCGAAGAGCATGCTGAGGATGGGAATGCGGCCCAATGCCGTTTCACTCTTTAGCATCGTTTGCGCGGCGGCAGGTGGCGGATCAGCGTATTGGGCGACTCAAGCTCAACCCGCATGGGCATTCTGGTTTCTGGCTGCGTTCGGCATTCAAATGCGACTCTTCTGCAACCTGATGGACGGCCTGCTCGCGGTCGAAGGTGGCCTCAAGTCAGCCACGGGAGATCTCTACAATGAAATCCCTGACCGCCTCGCCGATGCGATGATCCTGATCCCCCTCGGATACGCGGGCGGCACAGCGTTGAGCATTTCATTAGGCTGGGCCGCAGGCTGCGGCGCCGTTTTCACGGCCTACATCCGCGCACTCGGTGCCGCACACACGCGCAAGCATGACTTCTGCGGACCGATGGCCAAACCACATCGAATGGCAGCGGCCACGCTCGGTTGTTTGGGCATGATGGCGACCGATCTGCTACATCTCTCGTGGCCGCTTTTGCTTTGGACGTTGATCGTCATCAATGCGGGCATCCTCATCACAAGTTGGCGTCGCATTCGTCATTTGGCCGCCGATTTGAACTCCAAATCATCCTGATGAGCACCCGACCCCAATTCACGACCGATGACGGTCTGTCCCTCCACTACAAATCTCGGAATGTGCAGGGCTCGTCGAAAGCAATGGTGCTGTTGCATCGGGGACACGAACAAGCCGACCGCTGGGACACGGTGATCCCCAGTCTCACGATGACGGATACCGCGATCTACGTTTGGGAGGCGCGCGATCACGGCCCGGGATTCATGCGGTAGGTGAGAGATCTCGATGCGTTTTTTCACCATCTGCAAAAGACCCACGGACTCGTGCCTGAGCGCACGGTAGTGGTGGCTCACAGCGTCGGAGCCGTTGTCGCCGCCACTTGGGTGCATGACTTTTGCCCCGCGCATCGCGGGTCTCGTTCTCGCCACGCCAGCTTTGGAGGTGAATTTGATGGTGCCCGGCGCACTGACCCGCATCCGCATGATGAAGAAACTCAGCCCCGATGCCACAATCTGATGTCGCAGGTGGTTTCATCATGGATTGGGCGGTCGCCACATTGATTCCAGACCCTCGATTTTTGGGAAGCCAGAATCCGTCGGCTCGATACGCGCAGCGGTATGGCCTCGGCATGGTGATCTATGCGTCACTCAGTTTCGAGCCCGCCGTGGCCTGTGGGATCATGGTCCTGCCTACGCCACGGGGCTCTCTCGACTTTTGGGCAAAGAAAACGGGAGGCTCTCACCCTCGGCCGAGTGGTGCCTGCTTCCGGTGCTGCTCGGGACAAAGTTTATGTAACGCAAACGGCTCAAACGACAGCCCGCATGGCGTGAAGTGCCTCCCGGCGTGATGTTCGGCCGAAAAGTCGCGAAAAAAGAGGCCGCGCAACGGGTCCGCGAGACACCGCTTGCCGTGCTCGATCTTGTGCCGTTGAAGCCCGAGCACATCGCAGCGGCATGACAAATGATCCGCCAAAAACACGAGGCTGGCCGCCGGGTATTCACCCATTGCCAACTCGGCCTCCAGCGCTCCGCATGGATCGCCGCCGACTGGAGAGTGGCGGCACGACCAGGAAATGATCTCGACCAGGCGAAGGCGGAATTCCGGAAACTGGAGCCTCTGACGGTGATTTGCTCTAGCCAATTGGCAGCAAATCTGCACATGGGTGAATCCAAAATCCGGTTTGAAACGGATAATCCCTCACATGCGGAAGTCTCCCCCAGCTCCGATTCCAGACACCCGTGATTCAGCCCTTTATGAATGCACGGTGCTGCATCATAGGCTGGTGCCCCGTGTGCATCGGTTCAGTTACCGGGTGTTTTACCTCTGGCTGGATCTCGATGAGATCGATCGTCTGAGTGACCGACTTCGGCTCTTCAGCAGAAACCGTTTCAGTCTATTCTCGTTTTTCGACAACGACCACATCGTCAAAGACGGGGCTAATGTTAAGGAGAACGTTCTCCAAATTCTTCGCGAAGATGGAGTGGACACCAGCACCATCGCCAGAATCAAGCTTCTGACTTTTCCGAGAGTTTTGGGTTACATCTTCAACCCCGTCTGCTTTTACTACTGCTTCGATCCCGAAGGAAGACCGATATGCGCGGTGGCCGAAGTCACCAACACCTTTCACGAGCAGAAGCCCTATGTGCTGCGTCGATTGGAGGACAGCGGAGGCTTCCGCCTCACCACGCCGAAACATTTTTATGTGTCACCGTTCTTCGGCTTGGATCTGAATTTTGATTTCAGGCTCCGCCTTCCAACTGAGCATCTCGAGATCCACATTGATGATCGCGATGGAGAAGATCGGGTGCTCATCACCCACCTCACAGGAAAACGGAGACCGCTCACCGACTCAGCGCTGATTGCCTGCGCATTCAAGTATCCATTGCTCACACTCCGGGTCATTACCGCCATTCACTGGCATGCTTTTCTTCTCTGGATGAAAAGACTCCCCTTGCACAAAAAGGCTGCCAGTCCAGATCTCCAACGCGGGGTGTATCGCCCTCATCAATCCATCTCACCCTCAAAACCATGAGCTCATCCATCACATTTGAAGAAACCAATGATGCCGCACCCTCAGAGGCCAAATGGAAAGCGGGCTTTTATGAGACACTGGTGATGCGCACGCTGCGCTCGTTCAACCATGGCGCTCTTCGCATGGTCTGGCCGGATGGACGCAGCCAGATCATCGGCTCGGAAACTGAACCCGTTTCTGCTGAAGTTCACCTGCGCAACACTGCCTTTTTCAAGCACGTAGCTCTCTACGGCAACGTGGGTTTTGGAGAATCCTATGTCCACGGTGACTGGGATACTCCCGACATATCGGCCGTGATCTCGTGGTTCATCCTGAACATTGCAAAAAACCAGGGAGCCACCGCTTCTTCCGCAAAAGTGGCAGGCGTGAACTTGCTGAAAGGCTACAACCGCCTGCTGCACCTATTGCGGCCGAACAGCGTGACCACCAGCCGCCGAAACATCGCTGAACATTATGATCTCGGTAACGACTTCTACTCACTCTGGTTGGACAAGACCATGACTTACTCAGCGGCCCGCTTCGAAAAAGAGGGGCAGGATTTAGAAGAGGCTCAGTATTCCAAATACGATGCGCTCTGCAAAAAGCTGGAGTTGAAACCCAGTGACCACGTTCTGGAGATCGGCTGCGGTTGGGGCGGATTTTGCAGTCATGCCGCCAGGAACTACGGCTGCAAGGTCACCGCCGTGACGATCTCCAAAGAGCAACACGCCTACGCCACCGAGCGGGTAAAACGTGAAGGCCTGGAAGACAAGGTCGAGGTGCGGCTTCAGGACTATCGCCACGTGACGGGTCAGTTTGACAAGATCGCCTCCATCGAAATGCTTGAAGCCGTGGGTGACAAGTTTTTGGAGACCTGGTTCTCCAAATGTCACGAAGTCTTGAAGCCAGACGGCCTCCTGGCTTTTCAAGCCATCACCACTCCCGACTCCCGCCATGCCAATCTTCGCAAGGGAGTGGACTGGATCCAAAAGCACATCTTCCCTGGCTCTCTGCTCTTGAGTGTTTCGCGCCTCAATGAGGCAGCCAACCGCACAGGCGACCTCTTTCTTCATGGACTCGAAGATCTCGGTGCCGGATACGCCAAGACCCTCCAGCTCTGGCATGACCGTTTCAATGAAAAAATCGATGCTGTCAAAGCCCTGGGATTCGATCACGAATTCGTGCGGAAATGGAACTTCTACCTCAAGTATTGTGAAGCCGCCTTTGCCACTCGGAACATCAGTGTGATCCAGGCGGTTTACACCCGACCGAACAACCCAGTCCTCCACAAGGCTTGGTAACGAAACACCTCGCTCTCGAAAACCATGATCCTCACGCTCCGACTCTTCTTCGGGATTGTTCTCATCTCCATGTTAGCGGTGACGAGTTGGGCCAGCCTCCAATGTTCGATCCTCAAAATCCCCTCGGCCGTTCTGTCCCATCCGTGGTTCATCGCCACAATGTTTGATACTTACTGGGCTTTTTTGACTTTCTACTGTTGGGTTGTTTATAAGGAGGTCTCATGGATCGCCCGCATAGGCTGGCTGGTCGCCATCCTTTTGCTCGGAAACATTGCGATGGCGATTTACATGCTCATCGAACTCTTCCGTGTGCCTTTAACGGCCAATATTGAAAAGGTCCTGCTCAGGAGGGTGAAGCCGTGACAGAAGTGCTCGATCCGGCAAAGGCATCTCCCACTGTAAAGCCCACTTTCTGGCGGCGTTGGGTGCTGAACCCGATCGTGAAGCAACTCACCCAAGGCACCAGTCCGGCGAAGATTGCACAAGCGATCGCCTACGGAGTCACCATTGGGGTCTTCCCCATCATCGGCTCCACCACCTTGCTCTCGATTCTGATTGGCATCCCGCTCAAACTGAATCAACCCATCCTGCAAGTCTTCAAATCCCTGGCCACTCCCTTGCAGTGGACTCTCGTGCTCGGCTTTTATCGGTTGGGTGAGATTCTTTTCAATGCGCCGCATGTTTCACTGTCGATCCCTGAAATGATGGAGCGGTTCTTCGCCGAGCCCGGACCCTTTTTTCGCGACTACGGAATGACCGCGCTCTATGGCATCGCTGTCTGGTGCTTGATCGCCCCCCTTTTACTTGCCGCGATTTATTTTACCTCGCGGCCGCTGATCCAGACACTGGCCAAACAAGTCACTCGTAAACGTCATGCAACCGCTTGAACCTTGGCTTGTCCTCACCCTCGGGGCGGTGCTGCTCTCCGTCTTGTTCATCGCCACCTGGCTGCTGAGTGTGAAATTGGAAAACTACTCTTTCGTCGATGTCACTTGGGCACTGAGTTTCGCCCCCACCTCCGTGTTGTACGCGTTTTCGAATTCGGGGTGGGAGACTCGGCGGATAGCGATCGCCCTCTTGGTTTCAGCCTGGAGTTTGCGTCTGGGCATCTACTTGTGGCGTCGCGTGGCCGGACATCATCCTCAGGAGGATGTGCGATACGCTGTGCTCAGGAAGAAGTGGAGCGCCAATCCTCCTCGCGCCTTTTTCTACTTCTTCCTCGCCCAAGCAATTCTGGTCTGGCTGCTCATGCTGCCCGTTTTTCTCATCACCCGTCAGGCATCCGAGAGCTTCCATTGGCTCGAGCTCACCGGCCTCGCCCTTTGGTTCATTGCCCTGATAGGAGAGGGCATCTCAGATGCGCAACTCACTCGCTTCAAAAAGAACAACACAGATCGGAAGGCCATCTGTCAGGTGGGACTGTGGCACTACAGCCGTCATCCGAACTATTTTTTCCAAAGCCTCCTCTGGTGGGGATTGTTTCTGATGGCACTTCCGGCCCCGTGGGGCTGGACGGCGATCATCGCACCTCTTGCCATGCTTCACTTCCTCCTAAACGTCACTGGCATTCCGCTCACTGAAAAACTCTCCGTTGAGAAACGCGGAGATGTGTATCGCGAATATCAGAGAACCACGAGTGCCTTCGTGCCGTGGTTTCGAAAAACTTGAATCCAAGGCGAGGTGGAAATCGCATTCATCCACGAAACTCATGCTCAACCTTAACGACCTGCTCGCCAAAGACATTCTTCCTGATGCTGCCATTCGTTTTGGCATCCGTCAGCGCCTTGGGAACACACTGCGAAAGAATAAGCAGCCCAACGTCGAGGCGCAGCGGGCCGCCCTGCTCAAATACGTTGCGGATCTCAAGGAAAGCCCCGTGGCCATCGCCACTCAGGAGGCCAACGAGCAGCACTACGAGGTGCCCACCCGCTTCTACCAACTCTGCCTTGGAAAGCACCTCAAATACAGCAGCGGCTACTGGCCAGAACCCACCACCACGTTTGATGAATCCGAGGCTATCATGCTGCGGATGACGTGCGAGCGCGCTGAACTGTCGGACGGACAGCGCATCCTTGAGCTCGGCTGCGGCTGGGGCTCCCTCTCACTCTGGATGGCCGAGCACTACCCCGATGCTCAGATCACCAGTGTCTCGAACTCGCGCACGCAAAAAGAGTTCATCGACGCAGAGGCAGCCAAGCGTGGGCTGAAAAACCTCACCATCGTCACCGCTAACATGATCCACTTTGAAGGCGTCGGAGAAAGCATCTTCGACCGCTGCGTCTCCGTGGAGATGTTTGAGCACATGAAGAATTATCAGGAGCTCTTGCGTCGGGTTTCGACGTGGCTAAAACCCGAGGGGAAGCTCTTCGTTCACATTTTTACGCATCGTGAGTATGCCTACCACTTCGAGGTTACCAGCGATGATGACTGGATGGCCAAGTACTTTTTCACCGGTGGTCAGATGCCGTCCGATGATCTTCTGCTCTACTTTCAAGACCATTTGAAGATCGATGATCACTGGTGCGTGAGCGGTATGCACTACAGCAAAACCTCCGAAGCCTGGCTCTCGAAGATGGACGCCAACAAAGCCGAAATCATGCCGCTCTTTCGCGAGACCTACGGAGCGGATCAAGCCGTGAAGTGGTGGAGCTACTGGCGCATCTTTTACATGGCTTGCGCCGAGCTCTGGGGCTACCGCGACGGCGAAGAGTGGATCGTTTCTCACTATCGATTTGTGAATCGAAAATCATGAAAACCTACCTGACACTTCTGGCAACGCTCGTGACATCGGCCGCTCTGGCAGACGTCAGTGAACTCATTGAAAAGGGCGATGTAGCTGATCAAAACTACAAGCCCACCGAAGCGCTGGAGTATTACCTGCCAGCCGAAAAAGCGCAGCCGCCGGATGCGGCACTGCTTGTGAAGATCGCGCGGCAATATGCCTATCTCACCACCGAGTTAAAATCCAAAGAAAAGGCAACCGAGGCAGGGCGGACCGCCATCGCTTATTCCGAGCGTGCGATCGCGCTCGCTCCGAAAGAGGCCGACCCCCATCTCGCCCTCGCGGTGTGCCATGGAAAGCTTCTACCTTTTTTGGCCAACCGTGAGAAGATCATGTCCTCACGAATCATCAAATCCGCCGCCGAGAAGGCCGTGGCGCTCGAACCCTCCAATGACTACGCCTGGCATCTGCTAGGTCGCTGGCATCAGGGATTGGCCAATGTCAATGTCGTCGTCCAGGGCCTCATCCGACTCATCTATGGTGAACTTCCTCCAGCCTCGAATGACGACGCCCTTCGGTGTTTCAAAAAGGCGATCGCCCTGAATCCGGATCGCCTCATCCATCACATCGAACTCGGGCGCACCTTTGCTTTGATGGGCAAGACGTCCGAAGCCAAAGCCAGCATCCAAAAAGGTCTGGCCATGCCCGACCGTGAGAAGGACGATCCCGACACGAAAAAACGTGGCCGGGCGACACTCGCGAAGATCAGCTAGGTGGGATTGACCGAGAGGGCGAAAGTCGGTATCGTAACTCTCATGTTTGGCGCTCATAGCTGGTCCCCCTCCGCATCACACTCTGCCCTCTGGGTTGTGCTGAGCGCTTTCTGGGTGTCATCAGCCAACGGCCTCGAATCCCAGACTCCCGATTTGGGCGAACTCCTCAAAGTTCAAGCCCAGGTGCAATCCCAACTGAGTCACGTATCACGAGCACTCGTCTCCGTGGAGTCAGATGACGGTGCCGCCAGCGGCGTCATCGTGTCACCCGACGGCCTCGTCATGACCGCCGAGCATGTGACCAATCAACCCGGCAGAAAACTCAAACTCCGGCTCGCAGATGGAAGGCAAGTCACCGCCAAAGCCCTCGGCCTGGACCGCACAACCGATGCGGCGATGATGCGAATCGAAGGCGATAAAAAGAACTGGCCTCACGTCGAGCCCTGCCGGGATTTGCGGGAAGCACGCGCTGGAACCTGGTGTTTTGCACTCGGACATCCCGGTGGTTACGACGCCAAGCGCGGAGCTGTTTTACGAGTCGGAAAAGTAATCAAACAGATGGCCAACGGACTCCAGACGGACTGCATCCTCATGGGGGGCGATTCAGGCGGTCCGCTGTTTAATTTGGAAGGCGAGGTCATCGGCATTCACAGTCAGATCTGGGCGGGTCGCGATCAAAATGTGCATGTTTCCGTCGCACCCTTTCTCCGGGCGTGGGATGCTCTTTCCAAGTCTTCTGTGGTTCGCTCCTGGGGCTCGGGCGTCGGGGGTTGGGTGGGCCTGATGACTCGACGCTCAAAGCAGGGTGAATTGGAAATTCTCGAAGTCGCGCCCGATTCTCCCGCTGAAAAAGCCGGCATCAAAAAGGGCGAGATCATCCTCACCGTGGATGAAGAAAAAGTGAGCGATCAACCGCAATTCTCCGAAGCCATCAGCAGTCGTCCGTCAGGCTCCGTCGTGGCTCTTCAAGTGCGAGGAAAGTCCGGAGAACGGCGGGTGACTCTCAAACTCTCCACAAGACCGGAGGTCGAGCCATGAAGTGTGGCCTCATCGTCAGCATCGTCAGCATCGTCCTTCTTCTCGCCGGATTCACTCAGGCCGATCAGCCACCGGCAGTAACAGCCGCGCTTCAGAGCACTTTGCGTGTCGAGAAAAAGGACGGCACCCTTTGCTCCTCGGCTCTCCTCGTTTCCGAAGATGGCTATACCCTCACCAAGGCAAGTGAAGTCAGGAAGACCGAGGATCACCGTTTTGTCCTTCCCGACGGCTCGCTCACGCCCGTCCGCGAAGTGGAGAGAGATTCTCAACTCGATCTCCTCCTCCTCCGCTGTGAAAAGACCACCGGCCTGAAAGCGGCGCATCTGGAGGAGTCCAAAAGTTTATCCATGGGTCAGTGGCTGCTTTCTCCGCGCGATGGCGGACGTGAGATCCGTGCGGGTGTCGTCAGCGCCAAACGCCGCAGCATCCCCTCCGCTGGCTCAGCCATCGGCATTCAGATGGACCTCGGAAAGCTCGATAAAGGTGTGCGCATCAAGGCCATCATCCCCGACAGTCCAGCCGAGGCGGCAGGTCTTCAGCCGAATGACGTGGTCCTCTCGATCGCCGGTGAGCCCATCGACAAAAACCAGGGCGTGCGCGACCTCATCGGAAGGCGCTCACCGGGTGATGAAGTCGAGATTCTTTACCGCCGCGAAGGAAGGGAATCCAAATGTCTCGTGCGCGTCGCCAGCCGCGCACACATTGAGTCCTATTTGAGTGACGATGATTACGCCAATGGCGGTGTCTCGCTTCGTGCAGATCGGTTTCACGACGTCCTCCAGCACGATGTCCCACTCGGACCCGCCGACATGGGCAGCGTGCTCATGAATCTTCAGGGTCAAGCCATCGGCATTAACATCGCCCGAGCAGATCGCGTCACCACCTTTGCACTCCCCACCGAAGCTTTCTGGCCTCAAGTGAAAAAGTGGATCGAAAAAGATCGAGCTGCGCGCTGATCTCAGCTCACCGTGGCGTTTGCCTTTCTGCGCAGTCGGCACTAAAACTGCGCACCCCATGCGATACACGCCCATTCCCTCCACCACCTACATCGAGCACCGTCAGCGCCTCATTCAGCGCCTTCCCGCGGGTGCTTTGGTGATTGTTCACTCGAATGACATCATGCCCACAAATGCAGATGGCTCCATGGGATTCAGCCAGAACAGTGACATGCTTTACTTGGCCGGCATCGATCAGGAGGAGAGCATCCTCGTCCTCTTCCCGGGTGCGGGAGATGAAAAACACCGCGAGATGCTCTTTGTGCGTGAGACCTCTGAATACATCGCCGTCTGGGAAGGTGATAAACTCACCAAAGAACAAGCCACCGAGCGCTCCGGCATCACACAGGTCCATTGGCTTCAGGAATTTGAAACTCTCTTCCGGCTCATCATGTGCCAGGCCACTCAGGTCTTTCTCAATAGCAACGAGCACCCACGTGCCAAGATCGATGTCGAAACGCGGGACCTTCGCTTTGTTCGCCGCTGCATGACCGAGTATCCCCTGCACCGCTATGAGCGATTGGCCCCGCTCATGCACGAGCTCCGGACCATCAAATCCGCCGGCGAGCTCGTTCCCCTCAAGGAGGCCGTCCGCATCACCGAAAGTGGTTTTCTCCGCTTGCTGAAGTTCGTGAAACCCGGCGTTCATGAATTCGAGATCGAAGCAGAGCTATCTCACGAGTTCCTGCGCAATCGCGCTTCCGGCTTTGCCTACACACCGATCATCGCCAGCGGAGCCAATGCCTGCGTGCTGCACTACATAACCAATAATGCCGTTTGCCAGGAGGGTGAAATGCTTCTGCTCGACATCGCTGCACGCTACGGGAACTACAATGCCGACCTCACTCGCACCATTCCTGTGAATGGCCGTTTCTCCGACCGCCAACGCGCCGTTTACAATGCCGTCCTCCGAGTCTTCCGCGCCTGCTGCCAAATGCTCAGACCCGGGGTCATCATCCACGACTACCAAAAAGAAGTGGGGAAACTCATGGAGAGCGAATTGATCGGCCTCGGCCTTCTCAAAAAAGAAGACGTGGCCAAGCAAGATCCCGAGAAGCCGCTCTTCAAAAAATACTTCCCACACGGCACCTCGCATCATCTTGGACTCGATGTTCATGACGTTGGCAACACTTGGAAGCCCATCCAGGCCGGCATGGTTTTCACCGTGGAACCCGGCATCTACATTCGGGAGGAAAAACTCGGCGTGCGACTGGAGAATGACATCCTCATCGGCGAAAACGGAAACATCGATCTCATGGCGTCCATCCCCATCGAGGCAGATGAAATCGAAGCGCTGATGGCAGCTCGATGAGAGCCCGGTGATGAAAGTGGACGAGGATTACCTGTCACGATTCGGCGGCATCGGACGCCTCTACGGCACCGCTTCGCTCACGCGTCTGGCCTCTGCCCATGTCTGTGTCGTAGGCGTGGGCGGCGTCGGCTCATGGGTGGTCGAGGCCCTTGCGCGCAGCGGCATCGGCGCTCTGACGCTGATCGATCTCGATGACATCTGCATCACCAACATCAATCGCCAACTCCCCGCGCTCACTCAAACCATCGGCCAGCCCAAGGTCACGGTCCTGGCCAATCGTGTGCACTCCATCAACCCCAGATGTGAAGTTTCTCCCATGGTCGAGTTTTTGACCGAGAGCAATGCAGCCCGTCTGCTCACGGGTCCTTTCGATTTTGTTGTTGATGCCGTGGACCGCATGTCGATCAAGGCGCTCATCATCAGCACCAGTCAAAAACAAGGCCATAGAGTCATCACCATCGGATCTGCGGGCGGTCGCCGAGACCCCTCACTCATCAAACTCGCCGATCTCGGCATGTCGGGCCGCGATCCGCTGCTCCAACAAACTCGGCGGAAAATGCGGCAGGACCATGGCTACCCGCACAGCGAAGATGGAGGCCCGCGCGAAATGGGCGTGACTTGTGTTTTTTCCACCGAGAAGCCCACCCACGCTTGGGCTGACGGCACCTGCAATGTCGAGCCTGAGCTGGGTCACGAACCCGGCCTGCGATTGGATTGTGCCGCAGGCTTCGGGGCCGCCACGTTTGTCACGGGAGCCTTCGCTTTCACCGCATCGGCGGAGGTGGTGAGGAGATTGGTGTCGGCATAGCCAGCCACGGGATGCCGTGCAGAGTAATGTCTGCAAGCCGTGGATCCTCCAGCAGTGCCCGATGAAGCGCAGCCGAGCTCATAGCAGCCTTCAATAATGCACCCGAGTCACTGAAAGGAAGCCGCGCATCCACAAACATAAGCGTGCTTTGCGCCAGGCACGAGCGCACCAGATCACCACAAGGTGCGGTAGCCACCACCAGCGGATGAAGGCCGATGTGCGTCGAGCGCCGTTGCACCGATCCCGCTGCCCACTTTGTCGCCGCACTCACAGCCGATTCTGAAAACAGCACACACGCACTCGGATGACGTCCTGTAAATGCATCGACCTCAGCCGAGCTCTGCACACTCTCACCCGACGTCAGCACCTCAGGCGCGACATCGGATTTCTCGGCGGCGGCCTTGATTAGAACGCGAGACGCCCATTCCCAACTCGGGATCAAGACCGGCACTGAGCGCATACCCTCTGCCCGCATTAACTCCGGCCAATGCACACCCGTGAGCGTGTCATCTTGAGCGATGAGCAGCCACTCCGCATCCGGCGCCACTTCAGCCGCCGCCTGTGCGATCACTTTGGCCAGCATCGCATGCCGCGTTTCATCCGTGTCTGTTTTTGAGAGCGCCAGTCGATCACAGCGTGAGACCTGACCCGCAGGACCGATGGCTAGAAGGCTATACTTCCCTGCCGCAGGTTCACCGCGTGTCATGACACTGATCCACGCCGTCTTGGCTAGCTCAGGCCGGGTGCGTGCATCGCTCGCGAGCGACCAATGCTCCAAGGCACGCTGATGCTCCAGACTGCGCATCAGGCTCGGATCTTCAGCGAGCGCCAACGTCAGCTGTGACGGCCTGCGGCCAAAAGGATGCCGCAGAGTCAGCATGCGAAGATCTTGCGGAAGACTGCGCACCGCCGTCGTCGGTCGATCCGCCAAAGTCTCATGAAGGAGAAAAAGTGACTCCGCATCCGACACCGCATTCGCCTCCAGTTTTCCCCAAACCAGTCGCAGAAGCGCCGTCCATTGAGGCCACGCACCCGAATCACGTAGGAAAGGCATCCGTCGGATGCTTTCACGCATCGCCCTCGCGTAGTCCAGCATCAGCTCAGCACTCGGGCACTCCTGAATCAACCGTCCCACACTCCCGAGGCATCCGTGCTTCAGCGCCAGACGCGCCGCCGTCTCCAAAACTGCCGGAGACTTTTTCATGGCAATCGACTGCGCCCGTTTTCCCATCCACGCCAAAGCGGCCAGCGGATGATGCAAAGCCTGACCTGCCTCCGCGATCTGTTTCCAACCGCTGTCTTCACCCACCTCCTGAAGCAAAGGCGCGAGCGAGACATCCGCAGCATCTGCAAAAAGAAGCGCAGCCTCCTGACCCGCAGGCGTGCTCGGCGGATCACCCGGGAACGGAAGTTCTTCCAAACTCACGCGGAACGCCTCGGGCAATTCCAACCCAGCCTCCGCCAGCGTCCAGGCCGCAGCTTTGAAGCGCTGCATCGCCACAGCACTCGGTCGCACCACCGCCGGGGCCAACTGCACGCCCAAAGCCAAAAGACGCACCCACTGCACCCGATCACCCGCGAGGCGCGACGACTGAGCCGCATCCAGCAAGGCCATGACTTCTTCCTCATCCGGCAGTTGCCCCGCACGCCGAGAAGCCGACAGCCATTGCCAAACCACCAGCTTCCACTCAGCCAGCGCTGGCTGATCCACCAGCACCTCCCGCAGGCATTTGGCCGTCGTGCTCGCCACCAGACTTGGCCGGATCGGCAAAAGCAGTTCCGCGTTTTGCAAAGCCAGACTCAACGGCCGACCCAACCGCCAACCTGGATTCATGTCAGCGATCACGGCTTGAAGTTGATCGATCGAACTCTGCCGCCGCCCGAGCGAAACATCTGCCCACCACCGCACCAACGCTGCCGAGTGCGGACTGTGCGCGGGAGCCGGATTGATCGTCGCCAGGCGCACTTGCAACGCCGCGCGCACTTTTGCCATCTCCTCGTCCCTGAGTTGGAGTCGTCCTCCCTTTTGCAAAAGAGCCGCACACACCAACGCCACCGATGCCCATTGAATCTGCGGATCATTAGCCCGCAGCGCATTCAAAGCCAGCTCCATCGGATCCCGCCGTTTGTCCGGCGGACATTCCCGGCACAGCGTGTGACGCCACAGCAGGTAATCCGGCCGCTCGCCTTGCGTCTTATCAGACTGCCGCCAGACCTCCGCGCGCAGTTTGCGGTCTGGTTTCGCACCCTCAATGTCCGGAGGAATTCTCAACGCCGCCGCGATCTCTCCCAAAGGCAAAAAAGGAGCGCGTGGAGGAGCAGTTCGGTTTCGGTTCGGTTGAGAGCGTCGCATGGGTTGGACCGCAAACGTGGCACGTTCTCCCTGCCATTGCTAGCGCTAGGAACACCTGCTCACCGACCCACCGGCACCTTCAGCCTCGGGAGCGCACGCGCCACACTTTGGCCAGGCGCACTTGGATCGCGCAAGCGTGAATCCGCTGCTGCCCGGTGCATTTCTTCGATCATGCTATTCACCGGCACGCCGTTGATTTGATAACCCAGATCCTCGGTCAAAAGATCGCAGGACCGCTTCTCCCCACTGTGCCGCGTCACACCCGCCAGCACTCGACCGTCCACTTCATCGCCCACTCGGATATCCTGAGCCCTCACACCCGCCACCCGGTGCATCCCACAGACCTCCACCACTGCCCCATCTGAAAAAGTCAGGATCAAAAACTCAGTCGAAGGGCTCTCCAGGTACGTGTGCTTTTGCAGCACCCGCACTGGCTTCCCGCTGTAGCCAATCACCACATCACCTGCCGTCAGATTTTCCACCCGCTTTGGTCCCGAAGGTGTATCCACCCGCACATGCTCCGGCATGCACGCCAGCAAAAGCTTGATCCCCGCAAACGGCAGCAGCGCATTGATCAGCGGGCCTATCATTTGACAGCCACTCAAGGTCAAAGTCACGACCAGCATCAAAGGCAGAATAAACAGAGGGCGAAATTTCATTTCAAAAGGGAGGTAAGCGCGAAGAGCACCAACGTGCCAAACGGATTGCCTCATGGCAAACTTAGAATCAGCCTACCTCTCTTTGGCCCGATGGCGATGAGTTCTTCATCGTCAAAACGCAGAGCCGCATAGACGAGGGAGGCATCGATATGCGATGCGAATATAGCGTTTTTAATCGTCAGTAATGGACCGAAGACTGACGCGCCTACCTCGGCGTGAGGGTGGTTTGATTGAGCGGGATGCCGTGGTCGTCGCGGTGCACGAGATCGAGCTGGGCTTGATCATTGACGGTGACGTGGAGGAAGCCTCCCGTGGGCTCTTTGTAGAGGTAGGGCTGCTTGATCTTGCCCTCGGGGTCGGTGGTTTGAGGGCCACCGGGTTTTTCACCCTTGATGGCATTTTCATCATTGAGGGCACCGACGGAGAACTCTTGAACGCCGAGCGGATGGATGCTGTGATACTGCCAGTGACGATCTCCACAAAAGGTGAGCACGTTTTTGATTCCCCAGTCCTTTAGCCAGGCGAAAAAGCTGTCTGCCTCGTGCTTAAATCCGGCGAGATTGGTGTGGTTATCAGTCTTGCTGTTTCGGTCGGGGCCGATCATGGGCGTCGGGGTGATGATGACTTTCCAGGTGGCATCGCTGGCTTGGAGCGTGGTTTGCAACCAGTCGCGCTGTTGACTTCCCCAGATGGTTTTTTCCGGGCCATCGGGCATTTTATTGGTGGTGCGGTAGTCGCGACCTTCGATGAACCAAAGCTGCAAATGGGTGTGCACACGGTGGGTGCGATAGCTCGGCGTTTCAGCATCCCCAATCGGAAACAGGGGCATCTGCTCCCGAAAGAGCTGGATGCCTGTGGCTGGCGTGGGGAGTCTTCTACCCGCGAGGTCGGCATCGTTAAATCGGAAGTCGTGATCGTCCTTTGACCAATAGGCAGGAGTGTGGGCAAAGAACTCGATGAGACGAGGAAAGCGTGCCTGCTCATGCCACTTCCGGCGGAGTTCGGGGAGGGTCTGCGCGGCGGGCTTAGCGGGATGATCGTAGTACACGATATCGCCAGTGCCGATGAAGAAATCAGGGCGCAAGGCGGTCATGGCGGCGAAGGCGGGGTAACCGAGTTTTTTGTCTTCATCCGTGGCGGTGACAGGGCCGCCACCGTTGGACTTGCCGTGCATGAAGGCGTGGTAGTTCATGCAACTGCCCATGCAAAAACTGAGGTCGCCTTTTTTCGAGAGGGTCTTGAAACTGCGGACAGGTCCTTTTTGAGTGGCCTCGCGGGTCTCGCCATAGACAAGGCGGTAGTGATACCGCGCTCCAGACTTGAGCTGACTGAGCGGGGTGCGGATGATGAAATCATGTTCAGCCTTGGCCCAGATCCATTTGCTTCGAGTGGGTTCGGCGAAGTCAGCGGATTCACTCCACTCGAAATAGGCGACGCCCTCTTTTCCGGGCACCTGTCCTGCGGCATCGAGCCCTGGAGTGGCGGTGAGACGGGACTGGAGCAGGACGCTAGTCTCAGTGACCTCCCCCGCCATCTCACCCTGCGCATGAAAAATCTCCGCGTAGGCTGGCGCTGCTAGAGATAGAAAGAGGAGGAGGATTTTCATGGTGCCTTGAACCGGCTAGCGGGTGAGGGTCTTTCCGTCAAGGCTGACCCGAGCCTGACTAAATTCGATGAACTCGGCAGATTTGAGCTTGGCGCTAGACGGGGTTTCCGATAGCTTTCCCTGTAAATACGAAAACATGATCGAACTCGAAGTCTACGCCCGGGGTCTGAGGAAGGAACAGCACATTTTGGAGCTGACCAATCAAATGGCTATGCTGCCCAAAGTGCGGTACAAGATCGATCAACATCACGACTTGGTCTATTTTGAGATTGATGATCCAAGGGACGTCTCACTGCGCCAACTGAACGATCTCTTTACCCACATCGGACTGATCCCGCGTTTTGTGGGGCACCTCCCGGACAATCTTCGCCGGGGCGATGAGACGACGCGACTGACGGAGTAAGGCGCTTTCAGCTAAAGGATGCCCCGGCGCTGGAGGGACTCTTCCATGGCTTTGTCCACGAGCATCACGGCAAGCTGCTGAGTGGCTTCATCGAGCGTCTGGGTGGCGGCTTTGAGCGCTTTGACATTGTGTTCGGGCGCATGGAGAAGGTTCTTTACCTGAGCAGCGCAAGTTCTGATGAGTTGGACTTCCTCGGAGCTGAGTTCGGCACCGAGTTGATCGAGTGCTTGATCAACGGCGGGCAAGAGCTCTTCGGCCTTGAGTCGTGCCTCCGTCCAGATGCGCTCGTTCATGTCTTCGAAAGCGTGATCGATGCTCTCGGAGATCATGCGCTCGACTTTTTCATCAGCGACATCGACGGCGGTGTTTTGGATCTCGAGGATGACGTCCCGCTGCGTGGTTGTATCGCGCGCGAGGACGTGAAAGATGCCATTGGCATCAATCGAGAACTGCACCCCCACTCGAGCGCTGCCTTTGGGGCCCGCTGGAAATGGGACACTGATGCGACCGAGCTCCCAATTGTCATTGGCCAACTCACGCTCGCCTTGCAGGACGCGGATGAGCATTTCCTGCTGGTTCGAAACGGCATTGGTGAACATTTCACCGGCCTTGCACGGGATGGTGGTGTTGCGCGGGATGATGACGTTCATCAGGCCGCCGAAGGTCTCAATGCCGAGGGACAATGGCGTGACGTCGAGGAGCAGAACGTTTCTCAGGGTGCCGGCCAAAATACCCGCCTGAATCACAGCACCGAGCGCGACAGCTTCATCCGGGTTTTGGGAAATGTTAGGCTCACGCCCAAAGATCTCTGCCACCTGGCGGCGGACCAGAGGCATGCGCGTGCTGCCGCCGACGAGAACCACCTGATCAAGCTCGGCTACGGACAGTCGGGCATCGCTCAGCGCACGGAGGCAGTGCTGTCGAGTGCGGACGACCCAAGGTAATGCCAGCTTTTCAAGATCCTCGCGCGAGAGCACGAGCTGAAGACTGCGCTGCTCCCAAATGAATGGGAGGGAGATCTCGGCGGTGTCGTCGGTCGAGAGACGGCGTTTTGCCTGCTCAGCAGCCTCCACGAGGCGGACCTGAATGGAGGTGGGCAGCACCTGATAGTCGAGCGCGGTGGGAAAGTCAGCCCTCTGCCAGATCCACTCGGCAAGGAGGCGGTCCACATCATCACCGCCGAGTTGAGTATCGCCAGCGGTCGAGAGCACTTGGAACAGGCCTTCCCGGAGTTCGAGAATCGAAACATCAAAGGTGCCTCCGCCGAGGTCATAAACGGCAATCTTGGAGCGCTCCGAGAGTTTATCGAGCCCGTAAGCGAGGGCCGCTGCGGTCGGCTCACTGACGATGCGCTCGACGGTCAGGCCAGCCAGTTCACCTGCTTTTTTGGTGGCGTTACGCTGGGCGTCATTGAAATAGGCGGGCACGGTGATCACAGCACGGGTGATCGTTTGCTCCAAAGCGCGCTCGGCGATGTCGCGGAGGTGCTGAAGGATCGCCGCCGAGACCTCGATGGGCGTGACGCTCAGAGCCCTGAGGTCGTAAGGCGGACGCCAGTCTCCCTCGCTCTCCCGCCTGCCGAGGAGTCGCTTCACAGAGGTGACGGTGCGGGCGGGATCGGCGGCACGGGCGCGGAGAGCAGCGCGCCCCACCTGCACTTGTCCCGCCGCTGAAAAATGGACGGCTGAGGGCGTGAGGCGCTGGCCTTCTCCATCCGCCAAAAGAATGGGAAAGCCGCTGTCCACCACGCCGACGAGGGAGTGGGTGGTGCCTAGATCGATACCGAGAATGAGTGACATGAAATGAGTAAGCCGCACCCATGGGCAGAATCCGAGGTGGCTTCAACTGCTGATTCGCTGGGCAAACGGCTCATCCGGAATTTTCGAAAGTGTCAGTGACGTTCGTTTGACACTTTCCATGCCGACTGCATTCTAGCTCTGCTTTCATGATGTTTACGCCATTTCGGTTTGTGGGTCGGTTTTGGGTTCAAGTTTCACTGCTCGTTACGATGAGCGTCGGAACTCTCGTCGGACGCGTTTTGTCTCAAGAAATCACGGCCAATGCCGTCACCGATTTCGCCAGTCTCCAAAAGCTGGCCGCCGCCATGGCCCTGAAACCTTACGAGGTGCCTGCGCCTAAACCGGTTCCGTTTTTTGATGCGCTGCAATACGATGGCCATCGGAGCATCCGTTTCCGTGAGGATAAGGCGCTCTACAAAGGTGCAGGTGATACTTTCCGGATCGAGTTTTTCCATCCGGGTTGGATGTTCAAAAAGACGGTGCAGTTCCATGACATGGGGCTGGACGGCAAAACGAAACCCTTCCCTTTTGATCCGGGCCTCTTCAATTACGGTGACCTAAAACTTCCGAAAGACGTGGTGTATCCTGAGGGATTCACAGGTTTCCGGGTGATCGCCCCCGACTCACTGCTGAAGCGGCGGTTTGAGTTCATGGTATTCCTGGGTGCCAGTTACTTCCGCGCCGTGACGACAGAGCTTGGCTACGGTATCTCGGCACGCGGTGTGGCGATCAATACCATCGGCGGTGAACCGGAAGAGTTCCCGGACTTCACCCACTTCTGGTTTCAACAGCCCACCCCGAAAGACAAGTTTTTCAAAGTGCTGGCCCTGTTAAATGGACCCAGCGTCACCGGTGCCTATGAGTTTTCGACGATGCCGGGAAAAACGACCGAGATGTTTGTCAAAGGCACGCTTCACTTGCGCAAGCCCGTGAAAATGCTGGGCGTGGCTCCCTTCTCCAGCATGTTCTGGTTTGGTGAAAACTCGCACCCGAAGCCGCTCGATTTCCGGCCCGAGGTCCATGACTCAGATGGCCTGCAGATCGAAGTCAAAAACGGACCCTCAATCTGGCGTCCTCTGGACGTGAGCAAGGACCTGCGCCTGAGCATCATGAAGGTGGAAAATCTCAAGGGCTTTGGTCTGGCTGAGCGCGACCGCGATTTCCGCAATTTTGAGGACCTCGAAGCCGTTTACCATCGCAGGCCCGCTGTCTGGGTGGAGCCGATCAAGGGTTTTGAGAAAGGCGCGGTGACACTCGTGGAGATCCCGACAGGCGAAGAGACTTGGGACAATGTGGTGGCCCTCTTTCAACCCGAAAAGATGCCCGCCACTCCTGCTGAACCCTACGACTTTGAGTATCAGCTCTCCTGGTTGGAAGAACACCTGCCGGGCACACTGGCCAAGGTAATCTCCACACGGCGCGGTCTCGTGATGGACTCGGATGATCACCTTTATGTGATCGACTTTGCCAAAGGCGCACTCAGCCCGCAGCCACCTGCGGACTGGATCCCGGACGTGGACGTGATCATCAACGGCGGTGAAGCCAAGGTTCTCGACAAACGGGTGATGCTGAACCCCGAGACGAAAGGATGGCGCGCGTTTTTCAAACTCGATATTCCAGAGAAGACCGGTCTGCTGGAACTAACCTGTGAACTGAAACAGGGTGACAAGGCGATCTCGGAGCGCTGGATGTATCAATGGAGGCGGTAAATATCCAATTTGCCCCAGGAACGGGCACCGAAGAAGAATGGAATGAGGCGTATGCGCGTCTGGCGGATTACTTCCGCTCGTATCGGCTGCACAATCGTCTCCGCCGCACCCAGTTGATCCTCGAGACCCTGCGCCGCGCCGCAGAGGCTCACTCCAAGGATGCCTCGAAAACACCCACGGCGCACGCCATCGAGCAGGCCAAGCTGAAACTGCATGAGTGGCTGGGTGAGATCTACAGCGACTTAAATCTCACGGACTCCCAGATTGCTGCATCTGGCAGACTGGGTTTTCACCTTTGTGATGGGCCGAACCGCTGGCCTCAATTTTTCCTCGACCGTGGCAATCTGCCGCCTGACATGACCTCTGCCATGCGCTCAGCCGTGCGCACCTCGGGCCCCAGCATGCAGGTGTCCAAGATGACGCCGCGTGACATTGATCTCGGCAGAATCACGGAAGTGGCTGAGGGCACTTTTGATACTTTTGAACGCAGCCCCCTATTTCGATACGCAGCGCTCATTTTGTTTGTGAGCGGCGTGCTCTCGTATTTCTACTGGCTTCTCCGATGAGCAAAGAACCCAGCATGGGCACTCCACCGCCCCCTCAGGGACTGCCACCCAAAGGTTACACGCGAGCACGGCGCGCCACGTTTTTTTCACTCGTCGGACTGGGCACTTTCCTGGGCACCTGGCTTCTCTACATTTTCCTGGCTGAGCATGGGCTGCGGTGGTGCGAGATCGCCCTGCTGATTGTTTTCATTCCGCTCTACTACCAGCTGAACAATGGTTTTTGGACGGCCCTCATCGGCGTGTGGTTATTGAATCGGCCTTACCCCGATCCTCTTGATCTTTGGAACACGCTGAGCGCGGACGACCACAAGCGCCCGATCGATGTGAGCACCGCCGTGATTGTTCCGATCTACAACGAGGACGTCACTCGTGTTTATGAGGGACTGCGTGCCATTTACCTCTCGCTCAAGGAAACAGGACAGCTCGAGAGCTTTGACTTTTTCATCCTGAGTGACTCGGACGACACGAACAAATGGATCGAGGAAGAAGTGGCCTGGTTGGAGCTATGCAGGCAGCTCGAAGGCTTCGGGAAAATCTTTTACCGGAAACGCCGGAAGCCCATCAACCGCAAAAGCGGAAACGTGAGTGACTTCTGTCGCCGCTGGGGCAAGCGCTACCGCTACACCGTCGTGCTGGATGCGGACAGCGTCATGTCCGGCGCACTGATCACCGCTATGGTGCGCATCATGGAAAAGAACGCCGGCATCGGCATTCTCCAGACCTTCCCCAAACAAATCGGGTCCGAGACCATGTTGGGCCGCGTGATGCAATTTGCCCAGGCGCTCTACGGTCCCGCCTTCATGGCTGGGCTGGATTATTGGCAAGGCGGTGAAGCGAATTACTGGGGTCACAATGCCATCATCCGACTGGCACCTTTCATTGAAAGCTGCGCCCTCCCTCCCCTGCCCGGCAAAGAACCTTTTGGCGGTCACATTTTAAGTCACGACTTCGTGGAAGCCGCTCTGATGCGAAAAGCAGGATACGCGGTGCGTCTGCTTCGCACATCACGCGGAAGCTATGAGGAAGGGCCACCCACGCTCGTTGACATGCTCAAGCGAGACCGCCGCTGGTGTCAGGGTAACATGCAGCACTTCTGGCTCCTCTTTGCCAAAGGCTGGCATCCGATGAGTCGGTTGAATTTCTTCCACGGCATCCTCAGCTACGCCAGTTCTGTGCTGTGGTTCCTTTTTCTCCTTCTCGCCACCTTCCTCGCAGCCACGCCGGTCGAACAGGCGGATGACAAAGTGGCGCTGGCGGAGCAGCTCCTCCTGGGCCTGACGATCACACTCATCTTCCTGCCCAAAATCGTCATGCTACTGGACGAGCTCTTTACCGGGAGACTCTTCAAGCCCTTGAAGCTCCGCATGCTCACACTCATGAGCTGCGCGGGTGACACGATTATTTTTACCCTCATGGCACCTGTGCTCATGATCTTTCATGCCCAGTTCGTCATCTACACCATCCTCGGAAAAGGGGTCCGCTGGATCGCTCAACGGCGGAAGATTGATGGAGGCGTGGACTGGCGCGAGCTGTTCTTCACCTTTGGTCCCATCGTCCTCATTGGACTGATTTGGACCTTCATCGCCTTCCGCGTCTCAGCCGGATTTCTTCTTTGGATCAGCCCCATCCTGGTTTCCCTCATTCTAGCGATGGTGATTGGGGCGGTGGTCTCCAGTGGCAGGTCGGGCTTTCGATTCGGCCTCTTCCGCATCCCGGAAGAGCTGGAAAAACCGCCTGAGATTCTGCAACTCGAATCCAACCTCGCCGAAATCAAAGACCGCGCGCTGACCCATCCAGACCTGGAGAAAAACTTCGGCCTCGTGCAGGTCTTCCTCGATCCTTACGTGAACGGTCTTCACGTCAGTCTTCTCCGCCGTCGCCGAAACATCCACGTCTCCCGTGATTTCCTGCGTGAGCTCGCTGATCGCCTGATTCGGCAGGGTCCTCAGGCGCTGAAAAAATGGGAGCTCAAGAGCATGATTCACGACACCGACACCGTCACCGATCTGCACTACCGCCTCTGGTCCGCTGCCGAGCACGACCTCGCGCCTTTCTGGTCTCTCGCCATCAAGCAATACAACCTCGCCAAGTCCAGCCCCTTCGCCCACCTCCTCGCCCAAAACGAACCCCTCCCGCTCGAAGCTTTGGCGTGATCTAGCCCTCCATTCGGCTTTGACGGTTTCAGCAAAACGGATAACCTATGGTCGTGTCCATCAGCGCCCTCAAAAAAGAAGTAAATCAACTCAGTATCGCTGAGCGCATTGAGTTGGCTGATTACATCGCCAAGAAAGACGAGTCCTCGGATGAGGCGCGCCGCGCACGCATAGAACGCCGAATGAAAACCATGGACAGGGGGCGCAAGTTCTCGGCAGAACAGCTCATGGCCGTCCATCAGGCTCTGAAAGCCGTGGGTGTATGAGCTACCGTTTCGTCGTTGAAGATGAAGTGCTTGACTCCTTCATGCGATTGCCCAGCAGACAACGTGAAAAGCTCTTCAGGATTTTTCAGCAAATGGCCGACGAGGCCCCTGCCCTAGCGGAAACCAGCCATCACGACAGCATTGGTCGTCCCATTTTGATAAGGAGCTTCAATGGTTGGACGATTTGGTTTTGGAATGACTGCCCGGTTTAGCAAGTGCGCATCGTCGAGTTAGAGAGAACCCGGCGTTAATCACGGGCCAAAAAAATTGACCATTGCTCAATGGTTGGGAGCCCTCTTTTGCCTCCGACGCAGTTATTCTGGATCAGGCTTGGTTCATGAAAATCGCCTTGTGTTTTCCTCTAGAATCAGTGACACCTTCACACACAGCGATGAAATCCTGCACATTGATAATCTCCCTATTTATTCTTGTCACCGGGCTCTTCGGCTCCCCACCTGCTTTAGCGGGAACCTACGAAGCGGGTCAAACCGTTGCACCCTTCAAGGCAACTGATCAGCATGAAAAGGCATTCACCTTTGATCCGATGGGCACCCGTTTTCTGCTCATCAGCCATGACATGGAGGCTGGAAAAAGCGCCAATTCGGTCCTCCATGAAACAGGATCCGCGAAGCTTGCCGAGAGCAAGGTGGTCTACGTTGCCAACATCGTTGGGATGCCGAGCATAGGCCGATTGTTTGCGTTTCCCAAAATGAGAAAATACAGCCATCAAATCATCCTAGGCGATGACGCTGATCTGATCTCCAAGTTTCCCGTTCAAGCAGGCAAGGTCACCGTTCTCTCGCTCACCGGCGGCAAGATCACTTCGATCCGATTCTGGTCTCCCGCGACTGAAGCGCTGGCAGGTTTTCTAAAGTAAGCTGGCCAGCGCATCCATCCAGAGATGAGCGACCCACCACGAGACCGATGGGAGTTCTGGATCCGGTTCATCTGCGCGTTCCTGTCTTTTGGGGTGGCGGTAGATGGCAAAGCCGATTGGTCTGACCTGCCGACTCCAAAGCACTACCCCAACTCCACCAGGATCTCCCTCGGCTTGGCTCCTTCACCAGGGCCAATGATGCCGCGGTCTTCGAGGATGTCCATCATGCGAGCAGCGCGGCCGTAACCGAGTCGGAGCCGACGTTGGAAGAGGGAGGTGGACGCTTTCTTTTCCTGTCGAACGACTTCGAGGCATTTTTCGAGAACCTCTTCTTCTTCTGAGGAAACGCCGCCTTCTTCATCTTCACCACCCATGCTGCCGTCGTTTGCGGCAGGCCCGGTTTCAAAGACGGGCTGACCCTGGCCTTCACAATGGGCGACAAGGTCGTGGATCTCATCATCGGTGACAAGAGCGCCCTGAGAGCGAATGGGCTGTGAGCCACCGGGCGGAACGTAGAGCATGTCACCTTTCCCGACGAGATTTTCGGCTCCTTTGCGGTCGAGGATGACTCGGCTATCAAGCGCGGATGCCACCTGGAAGGCGATGCGTGAAGGGACGTTGGCTTTGATAACGCCGGTGATCACATCTGCGCGCGGAGTCTGCGTGGCGACGATGAGGTGGATGCCCGCTGCACGCGCCATCTGAGTGATGCGAGCAATGGCAACCTCGATATCCGCAGGTGCGGTCTGCATGAGGTCTGCCAACTCATCGATGATCACCACAATGTAAGGCATCGTGTCAGGAATCACGATCTGCTGGGGAGGGGGTGGCGGTGGTGCGGCATCGCTGGCCCACTCTCCACCCATGGTGGTCATGTCCACACCGAAGAGCTCGTTGTCGTCCATGTCGGCGATCATGTCCGGCGTGATTTCCTTCGGCGCTTTTTTCCTTGGAGGCGGTTCTTCCCAAGGAGGTGTTTCGCCGGAAGGTGCCTGCTTCAGCACCGTAGGAATGATCTCACCATTCGGTCCTTTTTTGCGATTGCGATTGTTGAAGACTTCAAAGTTACGGCAGCCTTCCTGCGCGAAGACTTGGTAGCGGGTCTCCATCTCGCGCACCACCCAGCGGAGGGCCATCAGCGCCTTTTTGGGATCGGTCACCACGGGCAATGCCAAATGCGGAAGCTTGGCGTAGGTCTGCATTTCCACGACCTTGGGATCGATGAGAATGAAACGGAGCTCATCCGGCGCAAAACGGCAGAGCAAACTGGTGATGATGCTATTGATGCAAACGCTCTTTCCAGAACCCGTGGAGCCTGCGACGAGCAAATGGGGCATGGCGGCGAGGTCACCGATGATGGTCTTGCCATACACGTCTTTACCGAGAGCGAGAGGCAGTTTGGCCTTACCATTTTGGAAGGCCTCATCTTCGAGCAGTTCACGAACAGGGACGATGACTTTCTCCGAGTTGGCTAACTCAATGCCCACGGTGTCCTTGCCCGGAATGGGCGCGAGGATGTTGATGCGCTCGGCCTTGGTGGCGCGGGCGAGGTCGGCTTCGAGACCGGCGATGCGGCTCACGCGGAGACCATCGCTCGGACGCACTTCAAAGCGGGTGATGGCTGGGCCGCGGGTGATATCACCCGGAGTCACGGCAATGCCAAAGCTGGCCAGAGTGCGGACGATGGTGCTCTGAGTTTCGAGGAGAATATGAGTGTCAGCGGGCTTGTGCGCCTCACCTTTTGGCCATTGAAGGATCTCAAGGCTCGGGAGTTTGTATTCCTTGTAGCGCTCGGTGAGACTTCCAAAGGGCGCGGTGGCGGATTGCTCCAACTTCTGAGCACGCTTCTTTTCCCAAACCTCCGAGAGCGGTGGTTTTTCTCCTGCGACAGGAATCTTGGGAGCCGAGGCGTCAATGATTTTGGGGGCGGGCGGCGGGTCAAACTGAAGCGCCAATTCAGGACTGGTGAGAAGTCCTGAAGACACTCCATCCGCGCTGATCTCCGTCATCATTTTGGCCGCGCTGTTCCCGCGCTTCTTCCGCGTGGCGGGTGTCGGCTCGGCGATGGCAGAGGTCATCGAGGCTGGGACGCCAGCGTAGGCCCGACGCATCCTCCATGTGTCCATCAGACGACCGAATTCACTCTTCGCGGTGGCTAGCACTTCGAGAGGATGCACGCCCGTTACAAAAACCAATCCGATGCTGTAAGCCAGCCCGAGCACAAAAGTGGAACCAATTTTGCCCAGGAGATTGTCAAAAATTACGCCTCCCAAAAGGTAGCCCACACCCCCGCCACCGCCGAGGGGCGTGACATCTTCCCGCAGGTTCAGCCAGCCCTGGACATCGAGAATGGCAGCCGCACTGAGGATCACGAGAACCAGACCCAACCATGAGCGGCCGCTGATGTGTAGCTTTGAAACCACCTTACAGACACCAAACCAAGTCAAACTGAAGGGAACCAAATACGCTGTCGTGCCCAACAAAAAGAAGGAGTAACCCGCCGCCAGTGCTCCCATGCGGCCCACAAAGTTCTGCGTGACGGCATTCGGATGATCCGATGGGCTCAAGTGGCACCAGGATGGAAGGTCCCGGGGGTCGTAGGAGAACAGTGCCAAAAAGTAGAGCACAGCTACCCCGAGCATCAGGATACCAATGACATCATCCCAAGCCGTATCGGTCTCTTGGGTCGAGCGTGAGCGCTGGGGACGGGTTCGGTTCATGGGAGGACTGTGAAGATAACAGTAAACTTAGCCGGAAATACAATATTTCTCAATATCCAATATATCTAAATCAAAAGAATCTAGATTGGACGCGGTCTTCGCAGCTCAGGCCCCCATTATTGGCCTCCCGACATGGACCTGAGCGCCTGCAGCGTCCAGACGACGGGGTAAAGCTGCTCGTGATACCAAAGGCGAGCAAAATACAGCCCGATGGGTGAGGGTGGAAAATGGGTACCTTCCCGAGTGGCTGAGATCAACCAAGACGCCGCTTTTTCACGCGCGGCCAACGAGCCACCCGTGCGGCAAAGAGCCGTCAGGGCCACTGCCGTCTCTTCGATGGATGAGGGCGCGGTTTCATCTCCACCCCAAGATCCATCGCCCTTC
>CAMBPV010000013.1 GCA_945869695.1 Prosthecobacter debontii | reverse complement strand
ATCAGCCGCCGGAAAGAGATTTGGAAATCATCGCCGAGTTTCTTCAGACCTACGGTCGTGCGCGGGGCGGAAATCCAATCGGAGGCAACACGGAAATCACGGCAGCCTTAACGGGGACCGATGGGCATCAAGGAAGAGTTTATCCACCCATTCACCGCACTATCAAAAATGGACAGCTTACCGACCGCTGGGGCACTCCCTATTGGTTTCACCCCAATTCCGGGAGCGAGATGGAGATTCGCTCGGCAGGTCCCGACAAGGAATTATTTACCCTAGATGACGTCGTGCTCAATCCCAGTCCCTCGGGATTGGGTGCCACTCCAGGGGAGTCGCCTTCTCTTCCGAAATAAACAAGTGAGAGGCTGCCGCTGCGCGAATCATTAGAGGTTTTGCCTAAAGCTTGACTTCGACGTGAAAATCTGAGCAAAATCGGGGGAATTTAAACGAATCGGCTCCAACCAAACCACCGGTTCTTTTCCTTTAGTTATGCGTGCACGAATCCTCTCGAAAATCGCCGCTGCATTGTTCCTCACCGGAATTCATCCAGCCTACTGCATCATTGACGACGACTCTACCGGGCCAGGTCAGGGAGCGCCGGATGGGATCGATGACGTCTGGCAGGCGGTTTTTAATGGGTGGGGTCTGACACCCAATGGCGATGAGGACAACGATGGGTGCTCGAATGTCATCGAGTGCATCGCTGGCAGCGATCCGCGCAATCCTGGCGATTGCTTGACGATTGGGAACATCGTGATCGGTGGTAGCAATATCATTTTCAGCTTCGACGCCGAGAAGGGAAAAAGGTATCAGGTGTGGCAGTCTGACTCGCCGGTTGGAGCGCCTCCCGGCGCAGGTTGGTCGCAAGTCGGAGGTGCTGAAAAATTGGCCTCTGTCGGTGGGGCTGATACGCTCATTTTTCCGAAGTCTGGGAACGCCAGGAAATTTTACCGCCTTGAGGCCAAGGATGCGGATTCCGACTCCGATGGCATTTCAGACTGGAGTGAGTTCAAGACGGGTAGCAATCCGAACTCTGCAACCAGTGCAGGAAATGCCTCGGGTGGCACAGCGAGTGACCTTGATACCTTGAGGTCGCTGCTCTCGCTCACCGCTTCTCCGGGTGCCGCGACAGCTTATGAAAAAGAGGGCACGCCAGCAACCGTAAGGCTCCAGCGCTCCGTAGGCACCATGGCGCTGACGGTAGGTCTCGCTCTCGACGCGGGCACCACGGACCCAACCAGAAGCAATGCCGATGGCGCAGACTTCGTGTTCAAAAACATGGCTGACGTGACGACCAATCAGGTCACGCTTCCCGCCGGACAGGGAGTGGCGACTCCGGCCGTCGTGGCAATGGTGGCACCTGTTTCAGATACCCAGGCGGAAGTGCCTGAGATGCTGAAAGTTTGCATCAAATCGGGCACTGCACCGGAAAGCGCCGTCTGTGCCTCAGCTACGGTCAAAATCAGTGATGCTAATCCAGCGGACACGGCCAATCGCACCCTTTACGTGGCCTATCTCGGTCGGGAAGCGGATGCGATCTCCACTGCGAGTGGATATGCCACAGCCTTGGTGAATGGGGACAATACCAGCGCATCGGTCTCGGTGGTGTTTAACAATCTCAGCTCCGAGCAAAACACAGCCTACATCCGCTACGGGCCGAACAATGACCTCGCTCCTGCTCTGCCAAATGGCCAAGTCTCCGGATTCAATTACAATGTTGCTTTCAAACCCGGGTTTCTATCCTCGGACCAAGCATTTCTGACTGCTCTGGCGAATGGCAATCTCGGCTGTGCAGTGAGCAGCGCCAATTATTCGGATAAAGAGATCTTCGGCTTCTTCAACAAGGTCGTGGGTTCAGTTGACTTTGACGCGAGCAAACCGGACCTCGTCGCGCCCGTGCTCGGGGGTGCGGGATGGCAGGCTCCCACGGGAGATGCGCTGGAGAGAGAAATTTGGCGATTCATGAGTCAGGCCACATTTGGCGGCACCACGGCCCTCTACAATGAAATTCGTGCCGAGTGTGATGCCGCCATCGCGGGAGGTGGAACTTACATCACGGGCCTTTCCAACTGGCTCGACAAGCAGATGGACATCAACCAGACGCCGCAGATCAGCCTGCGTCAGCTCATGATCGCCGCTGACATGGAGGAGTTCGCATTGCGTGGCAATAAACCCATCACCCACAACAGTGATCCACAGCTCAATGGCGGCAGCCTTTCCGTGAGTTACGTCAATGGCATGCCCGTCGCCGCAGCTGGAAATCCCAACACCAACGACCCTGGAAACAACAATCCCTCAGGTGGAAACGGCGATTCACCCAATCGTCGTCGAGAGTGGTGGACCCTGATTCTGCAAAGCAAGGATCAAGTGCGCCAGCGGGTCGCCCAGGCACTGCATGAGATCACCGTGATTTCCGAGCGTGATGCGACGGTGAATGCCTGGGGCTACGGTGCAGCCAACTACTGGGACATGCTGGCCAGTGGTGCTTTTGGAAAGTATCGGACCTTGCTGGAGCAGGTCTCACTCAACCCCATGATGGGCGTTTACCTTACGAGTGTGGCCAACCGGGCCTCTTATGACGCGGGGGGTGGCTTGATCATCAGCCCAGACGAAAACTATGCTCGCGAGATCATGCAGCTTTTCTCGATCGGACTCGTGCTCCGCCATCCCGATGGCAGCCTTCAACTGAACTCTGAAGGCCTCCCGATCGCAACCTATGACAACAATGACATCACTTCATTGGCTAGAGTCTTCACTGGGTTTTCGTTCGGTGCACGGCATGGCAATGCGAGCACGCAGGTGCTGGGTCAATATGGAACAGTGGGCAATAGCACCCAACGCACCTCGCCAACGATTTATCTGAATGGCACGCCCAACAACACTTGGTTCGGTCGGGACAACGGCCATCCTTATTGGCAAGCCGCATGGGTTTACCCCATGAAAACGATGGGTCGTATCGGCACCACCATTTATCACGATTTTGGTGAGAAGACACTGCTCTCAGGCAAGCACGGTGAATACTACCTCCCTGCTCAGGCTGTCACCGGGACTTCGCCGACGTCCGAAACTGCTGTGCATAATCTGGCTGCGGCAGAAGTCAGTCTGGCCCATGACGTATTGGCTGGCTCTGCATCAGCTGCGACTTACGGCGATGGCACCGAGGCAAACCCAGGGCACACCAACACACCGGTGAACATGTCCCGCTGGCTCATTCAGCGCTTGGTGACGTCAAATCCGAGCGCTGGCTACATCTACCGCGTGCAGAAAGTTTACCGTGATAACAACGGTCTCCTTGCTCCCGTGATCAAAGCCATTCTTCTTGATTGGGAAGCGCGCTCGCTACAGCTGGCCGATACCTCCATCTCAGCGGGTAAGGTGAAGGAGCCCCTGATGCATTTCGCTTCGATCCTCCGTCAGTTCCGTGCTTACTCAGGGGCACCTGTCAGCCTGCTGCGGGATATGAACACGGGTTTTTCTGAAATGGATGCACCGATGACGGGAGGCTATTCGGCAGGAGAGTACAACAAATTCAGCCTTTCCAATGCCAATCCTCCATCCAAGCCAATAGGGTGGCCTGATGGTCCTTTCCGCATTCGAATCGACAGCCTGCGCAGCACGCTGGGTCAATCTCCCCAGGATGCGCCGAGCGTGTTTAACTGGTTTCTTCCCGATTTCATTGTACCGGGGAACATGGCTCAGGCAGGTTTATTTGCTCCCGAGCTTCAGATTGCCACCGAGGCGGCTGAAGTCTCCAAACTCAACCTTCTCTACAGCTACACTTGGATGTCGCTGGCGGGGATGGTGAGTCAACCGGGTGTGAGTGGTGCCAATTTTATCTTCCGCAATGGTTGGGCGACTCCGGCTGCGCGTTTCTCCATTAATGGTGGCACCACCCTCATGAATTGGCCAGCCACGATCACGCTCAATGAGACCAACTGGAACACAGGTGTGAATGTGACAATCGTGGGAGTCAATGATCAGCGAGTCGGCGAACTGGCCTCCTCTGAAGTGCGCTACGCGGTGAGTGGCCTAGCAGCGGGCTACTCGGGTGTCGCGACTCAAGCCACCCCGATCACCTTTGAGGACAATGAGGCTAAAAATGAACGGCTCGTCATCACCCCAACCGGTGGGAATACCTGGATACAGGAAGGCGGAAACACGGATGCCTTCAGTGTGATGCTCGCGGCTCCGCCCTCAGGCGGAACCACCGTTAATGTGGCTTTGGCTGCGACGAATGGTGAGGTGACTCTTTCCACTTCCTCACTCAGTTTTACCGAGAGCAATTGGAACACACCGCAGGTGGTCTCAGTTACCGCCATTGATGATTCCGATGTGGAGGACTCAGGCTCGGGAAATGAATCCATTTCTTTCGCGACCACGAGTGACGCAGCTAACTTCCATGGCATCTCGACGCCGCCCCATCTTGTCAATGTTGTCGATAATGACAATGCCCTGGGCGTGCTCATCACGCAGAGCGGTGGAACCACCGATGTGGCTGAGACTGGAAACACCACCCTTAGCCAATCGGGAGTGGACAGCTACACCATCGTTCTCACTAGGGCCCCGACTGCCAGTGTTGTGGTGAGTTGCACCGGTTCAGGGCTCCAGGTGAATCAAACGCCGACAAGCTCGACCTTTGCCACCACTTATACCCGAACCTTTAGCACGACCGACTGGAACATACCCCAGACCGTTTTGGTTCGGGGTAACAATGACACCACCAGTGAGGGCCCCCACACTGGAACCGTCTCTCATTCCATTAGCGCGGCATCCGGTGGTTACGTGACGACACTCCCGATCCAACAAGTTGTTGCAACCATTGTGGATGACGACGATGCGATCATGCTCGCTCACAGTGGCTTTGAAACCCGAGTCATGGAGGGCGGAGACGTCAACGACACCATCACCGTCCGCTTGCGCTCGAATCCCAATGCGGAGGTTAGCCTGACTCTCGGTGGTAACGGATTAAAGTACAGTCCTGCGACACTCACATTCAAACCCACAGGTTCTTCCGATAGTCTGTGGAGTGTCGAGCAAACCGTCTCGGTTAGCGCTCTCGATGATTATCTGAACGAAGGACTTCAGACTTCCAATGTGGTCGCCTACACAACGTCAGCGGGCACCACCTTCAACGGGACCACTTCACCCTTCCTGCCGGTGACCATCATTGACAACGATGACGCACGTCTCGTTGTGACTGAAAGCGGCGGTAACACGCTGGTGAATGAGGATGGAACTACTGACACCTACACTTTGGCTCTCTCCAGAAGACCCGATGCTGGATCTACTACGACGGTTACTCTTGCGCCCTCTACTACGGGTATTCAGGTGACGCCGCCCGGACCCTTTGTCTTCAATGAAACCAATTGGAATACTGCAGTTACCGTTTCGGTTTCCACCACGAACGATGGAACTGCCGAGACTCGCGGCACGGCCACCATTTCCCACTCGATCAGCAGCACGGACCCTGTCTATGATCGCAGCAGTTCACCGGTCGTGCTGGTCACCGTCGATGATAACGATCCACCTCTGACCATTGCGCAGACGAACATCTTTACTCAAGTGAGAGAGGGGGGCACCTCGCCTGGCACTGGCGGCACCCCGAATGCGCAGGACACTTTCACCGTTCTGCTTCCCCGGGCACCCGCTGCGGGCACGACGGTCTCGGTTACATTGAATCCGAGCAATCAGATCACCGTCACACCGTCCGTTCTCACTTTCACCAGTTCGTCGACAGGCGTTGGTGCATTCTCAACTGCGCAAACGGTGACGGTGACGGCCGTTGATGATGCGAATCTCGAAGAGCCGCTTCACAGTGGGGTGGTCGGATTTAGACTGGTCAGCACGGATGCCTATTACAACGGTCTCGCCGCTCCGCCAGTGATGGTGCAGGTGACGGATAACGACAGTTCGGGAATCAGCATTGTCGAAACAAGTGGCATCACGACTGTCACGGAAGGTAACACCACCACGGACAGCTACACCGTTGCGCTCACGAGACTGCCAACCGGGAATGTCGATGTCGTCGTGAATGGAGGCACTCAGTCCCGTCTTAGCAAGACTTCGACGGTCGCTGCGGCTACAACAGTGACACTTAACTTCACGCCTGCTAACTGGAACACCCCTCAGACTGTCTGGACTTTACCTGTGGACGATACGGCTCCGGAGTTGAGGCATGTCGCTCCAATCACCCACTCGATTGGGACGGGAAGTGCAGCCGAGTATTTGGCATTGACCGAACTGCCGAGCGTTTCATCGATCGTGTCGGACAATGACAATAGCGTCGCATCCAATGTGGTGAGGATTACGGAAAGTAGTGGTTCGACGAGTGTGACTGAAAGCGGAGCAACGGTGAATGGAATCAACTCGAATGTTGATACCATCACGGTCGTGCTCAGTCAGGCACCGACTTCCAATGTTATCGTGACATTCCCTTCGAACAGTCAGCTTTCAGCCACCCCGAGCACGCTCACCTTTGTTCCGGGTGCCACGGGCGCTGGCACATTCAATGTGGCGCAAACGGTCACCATTCGCTCGGTGGATGATAAAGTCATCGAGCCGATTCTCCACTGGGGCCAGATGGTTCCAACCGTTTCCAGCGCTGATACCTTCTTCAATGGTAAGTCTGTCACACCTGTGAACAGCAGTATCTACGACAACGATGGTGCGAGCGTGAGCGTTCTCGCGACGGGAACAGGCACGGTGGTCAATGAAAACGGTGTCACGGATACCTACACCGTAGTTCTCAACACCGAGCCCACCTCGGACGTGACCGTTTCAGTCTCTCCTGATGCACAGCTAAACGCGAGCGTTCCTTCCCTGGTGTTCACCAACAGCGCGGGAGCGACGCCTTGGAATGTGCCTCAGACCGTCACGCTGACTGCAGTGAATGATTCCACTGCTGAAACGGCAACTCACACGGGAGTGGTCACCCACACCGTGGCAAGTTCGGATCCCCTTTATAGCAATCTGAGCGTGCCTACTTTGTCGGCTCAAATTTGGGATAACGATAGCCCGGGAATCAGTGTCACCCACGCCGGTGCGGATAACACCAGCACGGTCGTCACCGAGGGTGCCAGTGTGAATGATTCGATTCTTGTGCGGCTCAATACACAGCCTGAGCCCGGCACCAGCGTCACCATCACGCTGTATCCGCCCGCTTATTATGTGCCACCCCCGCAGATCGGGAAGACGAACGGTTACTTCGTGAGTGACCAAGGCGGAAGCAATGAGCGTGACAACATCGTGATCGATTACAGCGAGAGCATTCAGCTTTATCGAAACACTTTTTACGCGAATCTCCGCGCCGCTTATGGGGGTGTGATTCCAACGCCATTCCCCACGACTCCGAGCGCTACTGATAACACTCGGCTGCAAAATGCGCATTGGGCTGCCACGAAGGCCATGATCGACAAAATGGATATTTGGTTCAGCGGTGGCGGCATGAAAGCTCGCGACCCGGTGCTGATCGAGCCAAACCAACCGGTGCCCGTGCCGCGACCGCCTGCCAATCCGCGTCAGGCCATCATGGATGCGATCTACGCGCACAGCGGCGGGAACAGCCTTCCCTCCACCACCCGCTACGCACCGGAGGTGGTCTTTAATCCCAAAGCTCCGCCGACGGATACCTTTGCCAATGAGGTCCGCGACCGATGCCGCTGGGCTGGATATCTCATGACTGTCGGCGCACCTGGAATGGTTTCTCACTAAATCAGATCAAAAACAAATCACGATCTCCAATTTTAACTCCTTAAAGCCATGAACATTTTCATCCGCAAAACCGAGGACCGCAGCAAGCCAAACCGTCGGGACTTCCTGTTGCAAAGCAGCTGCGCGAGTCTGGGCATCACCAGCATGGTGAACACCCTCGCTCAACTCAAGCTCGTGGGTTCTGCCGCAGCTCAGGGGGCAGGGGACTACAAGGCCCTGGTCTGTCTCTTCCTGAATGGGGGCGCTGATTCCAACAACCTCCTGATGCCAGCAGGCACAGCGGGCTCTGCCGCGCGCACTAATTATCAGACGGGTCGAGGGGTCTTGGCCATTCCAGATTCCCAATACACCTACACGCCCGGTGCCAACAATGGTTACTTCAACGGCACCGCCATCACGCAGGATCCCGTCACGACCAAAATCACTCCGATCAATGGAACAGCGGGTAGCACGGCCTATGATCCGGCCAGTCGCTCGACGCCTGGAAACAGCTACACCAAAAATGACATGGCTCTGCACCCCGGTGCTTATCCGCTGAAGACCCTCTTTGACAGCGGTGACCTTTCCTTTTTTGCCAACATCGGGACACTCACAAGGCCGGGTGTCACGCGTGCAAATTTTAATCTGGGCACCACGTCGAAGCCCCCGCAGCTTTTTTCCCACAGCGATCAACAGGTGCAGTGGCAGTCATCGCTGCCGGACAAACCCTTCCGAAGCGGCTGGGGTGGTCGCGTCGCGGATATTGTTGCCGGCATGAATTCAGGTGAACTCGGCGTGAGCGTGTCCATTGCCGGAGCCAATAGCTTTCAAGTCGGCGTTACCGAACAGCCTTACTTCATGAATGCGACCGGCGCGGTGACGCCTCTCACTGGCTTCAGCGGTGGAACCCCCAGCACAAGCTACGGCGGCGCTTTGCGGAACACGGCCTTAAATCCGGACTACACCAATCCAGCCTCCCTAGGCTCCACGAAATACAATCCCCTCGCGGGCATCGGCTCACTCACTGGCAGCGTGGATCCTCTCAGTGGCACAAACTATCTGAACTCATCGGCCGGCTGGCGTTTGCGCGCTCTGGAGCAGGTGCTGGCGGCCAGTCACTATAGCCTGTTTGACGAAAACTACGTCAACGTGCCAAAAAGTGCCCGCAACACTGAAGGGCTCGTCGGGACCGCGCTGGCCCAGACCGCTGCGCCTAACCCAACGCTGGATGGGCATTGGAACAATTGGTTTCCGGGTGGATTCGGTCAAACGGACCTTTCCAACCAACTCAAAGTCGTGGCGCGTTTGATTCAAGGTCGGAGCCAATTGAGTAACTCACGACAAATTTTCTTTGTTCAAGTGGGCGGCTGGGATACACACACCTCTCAGATTCCGAACGCCAATGTGAACGCCGGACAATACAATCTGATCAACAACTTGAGCCGCAGTGTCAAAGCCTTCTCGGACTGCATGAAAGCCATCGGCATGTGGGACAAGGTGATGATGTTCTCGGCCTCTGATTTCAATCGCACTTTCACACCGAACAAGAACGATGCCACGGGTGGCTCGGATCATGCCTGGGGCGGTAACAGTTTCGTCTGCGGCGGTGCTGTCAAGGGTGGCCAAATCCTCGGAACCTTCCCTGATCTCACCGTCGGTGGCGGTATCGATGCCACCTCTTCGAATCGAGGACTTTGGATTCCTACCACCGCCGTCGATCAAAAGGCCGCCATGATCGCCAAATGGTTTGGCCTCACTGACAGCCAGTTGGCCAACGTCTTCCCCAACATCTTCAGATTCCAACCCGACTTCAGTCCCGCGGCCTTGGTCGCCCGGAATCTGGATTTCGTTGACTTCAGTGTTTGATTCAATCCGAAAATCGTCATTCATGAACTCACATGCTCCATCCGCCGATCTTACCAGGCGACAGATTATAAAGCAGTTCTCCCTCTGCACCGCAGCCTCCATCATCGGGGGGAAGCTCTGGACAGGTCGTGTACTGGCTGATTTGAACGCGGGAGGAAATGTGGGAGTTATTCAGATTAAGATCGCAGACTACCCGGCTCTTGCCTCCGATTATGGCTCCGTCCAGTTCAAATTTAACTCTTCGATTGGAACTTACTTCCCTTTTACGGTGACGAGGTCTCCCGGAAACGTGTTTCATGCGGTCGATACCAGATGCACGCACGAAGCTGGCGTTGTCGGTCCGTATGATGTTGGGAACGGTTACATGGAGTGTCCTCTTCACTTCTCTCAGTTCGACATGACGGGCCAGGTTTTGTCGGGCCAAGCTCAATCAAATCTCACGACCTATGCCACAAGCTTCAACAGCACGACCGGAATCGTTTGTGTGGGTGTTCCTGGGATTGCCACTCGAATTAGGACCGTGAATGTTCAGTCGACCACGGCCTCCACCATCCGGTTGCACCTGCAGTTTCCTACTTTGAACAACACCTTCACTTACAGAGTGCAATACCAGCAGACGCTGACGGATGCACCGGTGTTTGTAACGTTTGCAACTTCGGCAGGAGGTGTGGCCAATCAAAACCAAGTCTCAGGGAACGGTCTTCCCCGATCGGTTTACGTGGATGCAACAGGCACCTCTGGCTTCTTCACGGTGGCGCTGATAGTTAGCCCCTATTCCTAGGCCAAGGGCATCATCAAGGTGCCCGATCAACCCGGAGCCGGACGAACTGTTTGCTGTTGAAACCAGCCGCAAGATTTTTGAGAACGGTGACAACACGCGCACTTCCGCTCAGGACATTGTCTGACTGCACCACGCCGCCGTTTTGACCCACAGCCATGGCGCCTCCTGAGCTCTGCGCCACCGTGGTCCAATTCGTGAGATCGCTGCTGATCTGCAATTGGTAGGTCAGATCAGTGGCCGCGCTGTTTCGACGAAAAGTGAGGGTCAAGTCAGTGCTTCCTGCGGCACCAGGTGCCATGGTGCTGGTGAAGTTATCGCTCCCTGGTGCATCAGCGACGAGGGGGCTGAAACCGTAGGCATACTCGATCTGGTGCTTGAAGCCATCTTTGTCGGTGAGGATGTGCAGGTCCGTCGTGCCATTGCGGTCGTAGTCGATCGACACGTCACGCTCTCCGTCTGGATCGAAAAACCCACCCGCAGGTAAACCCGGGAAATAGGTCGCCAGCCAAGTCTCGAACGGCGCGGGCGGCACATGCGTAATGGTGAGCCTCGGACGCACGGCAGGTGTGGCGCTCTCACGACTTTCGAACTGTTTGGCCGTGCCAATCACTCCCTCGTTTCCGATCAGAATCCATCCCTGGTTGGAAGACGGATTTGCCAGCCACGAGCGCACGTCCCCGAAGAGTTGGTGAGTCCAGGTGTAATTGCCAATGGAATTAAGGCTCGCCACCGCAGACGAAGAGTTCCAATAAGGCATGTTGTTGATGCTGAAGTTCCAGGGAATGGGTGTCGAGGCGGAGTAAAAGCGGTTCTCCCATGTCGCATCATTGTTTTGTGCGACGGCTGGTCCGCTTGCATCAAAAGAGCCCGCTTCTCCCCAGTCCTCACGTAGTTTGAAGAGATCAAAGTTTCGGGCACCGGGGTTGGCGCCATCAACGTCATTTACCGTCATTTGTAAAGTTGCCGAGACAACGGTAGAGCCTGCGGGAATGCTGGAGACATCGAATTTCAGGAGCGCGCGTCGATTGATGCCCGAGCCCGTTCGACCGGCGAAGAGATTGCCCGTGCCGTTGCTTAACTCTTCACTCATCGGCCCGAGGTCCCCGAAAATGGAATTGTCCTTCACGGGTTCGACGGTTGTGGTATTCACCACAGTGGGAGCTGGCACGATCTTGTAAATCGCTCCATTTGGAAGGCCCGTTTGTAGCGCAAGCACACCGCCGCTCACTTTGCCGCCCACGTAGATCTCGCCGTTCTCATCCTCGCCGAGGCAGAGCACTCGAATCGGGAACGGATTCGGACCCACGAGCGACAAAGCGGTGTGAAAGGTGTAGGCTCCGGTGCCCACATCACCGCCTGGCACCGTTGGCTCAAGAGCCATCATTCGGCCGCTTGCAGCCCCATTGGTCGCACCATAGTCTCCAAAGACATAACTGCCCTGGAGTGCAGGGATGGCGGTGCCGCGATAGACGTAACCGCCAGTGATGGAAAGCCCGAGTAACGGAAGTGACGAGCCCGTCATGCCCGGATGGCCGTATTGTAAAATAGGATCGATCAGCGTTCCGCCTGGATGCGTCATTGTGGATGAAAAAGTCGGACGCTCCGTGCCTTCAAGGTAACGCCAGCCGTAGTTGCCGCCGTTGGTGATCAAGTTGATCTCTTCGATTCGTCCCTGACCGACGTCGGCGCAGAAGAGGCGTCCTGTGCCTCCGTAGCCGTCATCGAAGGCGAGCCCCCACGGATTCCGAATGCCGAACGCATAGATTTCAGCCTTCACGCCACCCCCCGCACCAACGAAGGGATTGGAAGCCGGAATGCCATACTGGCCACCGGGACCGTTCGTGCCCAATGGATCAATGCGAAGAATTTTGCCCAAAAAAACTGTCTTGTCTTGGCCGTTACCGAGAGCGCCAGTTGGTCTTGGGTTAGTGTTGGCTCCACCAGTGTGGCCAACGTTATTGTCATCAGCGCTCCCTCCATCGCCACTGCCAATGTAGAGCAGGCCATCGGCATCAAAAACGATGTTTCCGCCGTTGTGATTGCTCTGGGGTTGCGGATACAGAAGCAGCCTACGCTCCGAGAGTGGGTCCGCCACGTTTGGATCATCGGCTGAAACTTGAAACTCGGCGATAACCGTCGTGCAGTTCGGTGTCCATGTGCCACCATTGTGGGGTGGTGGATCAAGGCCGGCTTGGTAGGCCTTGTTGTAGCTCACAAAAAATTTACGAAAACCTGCGGAAGCGGGGTTGGCATAGCCGGGATGAAACGCCATGCTGAGAAGCCCACGTTCATCGTAGGAACTCGTGAGCCCCAGAACTTTCCGGTGTGCGATGTTGACTGCTGTGCTGGAGATATTGAGAAACGGTGTAGGCAGAAGCAGCCCATTTTGAATGATGTAGATGATGCCTGGCTGATCACACACAAAGACGCGTCCGCTGCCATCATTTGCTGCCGCGATCGCGGTGGGTGCGTGAAACTGATCCTGCACCGCTGGCTTCAGGTGCAAAGTCGGTAAGGCCGCAGAGCCAAGGTGTTCTGTGAGGATGATGAGCACACCCAGCAGAGAAGACAGTCGCGAGGGACTGAGTTGAGTGTTTTTCATATCAGGAACAGGGTTGGATTTGCGGACGCTCGTTGTAACCTTGAATTGATGCATTTTAACCGGGAAGCATCCCTTCACACAAGCCTGGAATTTGAGACCGAAATGGACGCTGGGTGCCTCAAAATAAGCGCTTCAAATAAATCCCTGACAAATCTTGGCACGGTGATTGCTAGGAATGAGGAGTCAATACTCGTGAACTCATAAATTCGGTCCGCAAACGCGGGTCGATCTTCTGAGAGACGAAACCAAGCAATATCAAACCAAGCAAATGATGAGAACCACCGCCACGTTGAAAAACATTGCCCTATCGTGGGTGATCGCAGGCACGCTCGCCGGAGCGTCCGCCATCGCTCAAACCCCTGATGCGGCGCCGCCTGCTCCTGCTGCGGCAGCCCCCGCTGAACCGGCTGCTGCCGCTCCCGCTGCGCCACCTACTGCCGAAGAACTTGCCGCCAGGGTGGGTGATTTGGAGCAGTATTTCAACAACTTGGCACCTTCTGCCGAGGGAAAATTAAACGGCTTAGCTGGTCCAGGGCACAATGCGTTCTTGATGGTGTGCGCTGCTCTGGTTCTGTTCATGACTCTTCCCGGGCTGGCTCTTTTCTACGGTGGCCTGGTCCGCTCGAAGAATGTTCTCAGTGTGTTGGCTCAATGTTTGGGTATCGCTGGGTTGGTGACGATCCTTTGGTATTTCGTTGGCTACTCCCTGATCTTCGGCGAGCATCCTGCTGAAGGTGCCCCCGCATGGGCTCCTTACCTTGGCAGCTTCAAGTACTTCTTCCTTGAAGGAGTCGGTGGTGCGCCAAACGGAAACTACACAGGCTGGCCGTCCCAAGCGACGTTCTCCATGTATCAACTCATGTTCGCAATCATCACGCCTGCGCTGATCGTGGGTGCGATCGCTGAGCGCATGAAGTTCAGCGCGGTGATGCTCTTCGTCGCCATCTGGATGTTCGTGGTTTACTTCCCCCTCGCTCACATGGTGTGGGGTTTTGATGGTCTCATGAATGGTGTGTGGAACGGTGGTGCGAAAATCCCTGCAATCGACTTCGCGGGTGGCACGGTGGTTCACATGAGCTCCGGTTGGAGCGCTCTGGTTCTTTGCTTGATGCTCGGTAAGCGCTCCGGCTTCGGGAAGGAAAAGATGGCGCCTCACTCGATGGTGCTCGTCATGGTTGGCACGGGTATGCTCTGGGTGGGTTGGTATGGATTTAATGCAGGTTCAGCGCTCGCTGCTGACGGCATCGCTTCCCAAGCATTCATGACCACGACGCTCGCGGCTGCTACAGCCACGTTCGTGTGGGGATTGGTCGAGAAGCTTCACAAAGGCAAGCCATCCGTCCTTGGACTGTGCTCCGGTGCTGTGGCTGGCTTGGTCGTCATCACTCCTGCTGCCGGCTTTGTTACCGCCAAAGGCGCGATGATCATCGGTGTCCTTGCAGCTGTGATCCCTTACTTTGCCGTGGTGTTTGTTAAAGGCAAAATCGGATACGATGATGCTCTCGACACCTTCGGCATCCACGGAGTCGGCGGAACCTTGGGTGCCATCATCACGGGTGTCCTCGCGACCGACAAGGTGAACGCCAACTTGGTGAGCGAAACCTACGCTGTCCCAAATGGTCTTGCCAAACTGGTCACCGAAGGCGGCCTTGTGGGTGCTCAGATTAAGGCGGCGATCCTAACGATCGTGCTTTCAGTCGTGGCGACTTTCGTGATCACCCTAATTGTTAAGGCAATCGTGGGTCTCCGTCCGACTTCTGAAGAAGAGTCCATCGGACTTGACCTGAGCGATCATGGCGAGGCCGGCTACGAGCATTGATTTGCCCGTCGTTGGAATCTGAATAATAACGAGGCCGGAGTGCGAAAGCGCTCCGGCCTTTTTCTTTCAATATGGATGGCGCATGATTAGGCGAGGATGAAGTCCCGCATTGCACCGATGATGACCGTCACGGACAGAGCTCCAGCATCTGGGAAGCCGATGCAGCCATCGCCGAGTGTTTTGGCGCGACCGAACTTGGCCACGAGTGCCTTGCTGGCTTCTAAGCCCTCATCCGCAGCTGCGGCGACAGCCTGAATGGCAGAGGGGAGATCGAGTTCGCGCACTTGCTCTGCCTTCGCGGCAGCTGGTTCCATGGCGTCCACGACGGTTTTATCTCCGACGGCAGCTCCTCCACGTTGTTTGACGCCTTCAACACCCGCCCGAAGAAAGGCAGCAAGGCCGGAGGCGGTGAAAGTGTCTTGGCCGCTGACTGCTTTGCCTCCATTCCGGAAAAAGGTGCCAAAAATGGCTCCACTGGCCCCGCCCATGCTGCTCATCATGGCCATGCCGACGGAGGAGAAGGCCTTTTCAATCGATTCGACGTCTCCGCTGTTCAGCTTTTCAGCGGCGGCGGTCATTCCACGTTGCATCCCGAGACCGTGGTCGCCATCGCCGAGGTTTCGATCTGCCTCGGAGAGCTGAGGTTCTGCGGCGATGATGCGTTCACAAGCCAGCAGGAGCATGGCTTTGACTTCGTCTTTTGAGAGGGATGACTTGGGCATGGCTGCGCATTGTTGGCGCGGGGACTGCAAAGTCAAATGCGAAGGGCAAGGCCTGGCTGGCTCAAAATCAGAACCCGCCATCGCAATTGAAGAGAAGGATGAACAACCTTTGAGGTGTTGGCTCGTAATCACAAGGGAGCCATGCATTCGACCGCAGAGAGATTAAACTTCCGGAAGATGGGAGTTGTTTTTTTGCAGTTTTCTCCTAGCATTCCGGCGCTTTGCCGCTTGTGCGACTGTGTCTCAAGCCCATCCAACCTCATCGTCAATCGATTCAGTGCCAAACTACCAATCAAGATGACCAACGTATCCCCCACGGAGTCTGCCCAGGAAAAGCCCAAGAAACTGCCAACGATCACTGAATGGAAGGCGATCGTCGCTGACTACACTCAGGCCTCCACTCCTCGAGCGGTCTGGCAGTTGGTGAACACTCTCGTCCCCTTCGCAGTGGGCTGGTATCTGATGTATTTGAGCCTTTCGGTTTCTTACTGGATTACCTTGGGGCTCGCCATCCTGATGGCCGGCTTGGTGGTCCGCATCTTCATCATCTTTCACGACTGCGGGCACGGGTCCTTTTTGCCGTCCAAAAGGGCCAATGACATTGTGGGTTTCATCACTGGCGTGATCACCTTTACCCCTTACGCGCACTGGCGCTGGGAACATGCGCTGCATCACCAAACATCAGGGGATCTGGATCGTCGGGGCACGGGTGATATCTGGACCCTCACGATCCAGGAATACATCGAGTCATCGCGATGGAAGCGATTCGCTTACCGTCTTGCGAGGAATCCGGTGATTCTCTTTGTGATCGCTCCTCTTGGCTTGTTCCTGTTTTACCAGCGTGTGCCGAATAAAAAGGCGCCTCGACGCGAGAAAAATTCAGTCTGGTTGACCACGCTCTCGATTTTGGCAGTCGGTGCGGTGATGAGCTACTTTTTTGGATTCTGGACCTATGTGTGTCTTCAGGTTCTGATCACCGCACTCTCGGGTGCCGCTGGAGTCTGGATGTTCTATGTCCAACATCAATTTGAGGATGTGTACTGGGAGCGCCGGGACGAATGGGACTACACGGCAGCGGCCATTGAAGGCAGTTCTTTCTACAAACTTCCGAAGATTCTTCAGTGGTTCACTGGAAACATCGGCTTTCACCACATTCATCATCTGAGCTCGCGAATCCCGAATTACAACCTGGAGCGTTGCCACCACTCTCACCCCTTGTTCAGTGAGGTGCCGCCGATTACCATGCTCGCCAGCCTGAAGACGATCTCTCTGCGCCTTTGGGATGAGCAGCAGAAAAAGCTGGTGGGTTACAAGAGGCTTCGGGAAGTGCGTCGTGAAATCCAGCAGGCAAAAGAAAAGGCTGCCGAAGACGAAAAAGCGCAGTCCGAGGCGGTTGGGGCCATGAGATCACAGCAAGCAATGCACTAGCCATGACGTCCCCATCACTCTTCAGTTGGCGCTAGGCTAACTTGGCCGCACAATGAAGTTATCGCTGAAGGAGCTTTTGAGTCTTGTGGACGGATGTCTCCTTTCGGGGGACGCCGCTACGGAGGTCATCGGTTTTGATGGATTGAGGCAGGCCATTCCTGGAGACTTGAGTTTTTTTCATGATCAGCGTTACGCGGCTGAGCTCTCTGCAACCCGTGCAGCAGCCGTTTTAGTTCCGAAGGACTGGACTGGTTTTCCTGACGGAGTCGCCTGTATCGGGGTTGAAGATCCATCGAGGAGGTTTGAGGAAATCGTGGATACCTACGGTGTCCAGCCTGAGCCGTTTTGTGCAGGCATTCATTCAACTGCGGTCTTGGGCTCTAAAGTCACGTGTAACCCTGCAAATGTATCCATTGGCCCTCACGCAGTCATCGAGGATGGAGCGGTCATTGAGGATGGAGTCACCATCGGCGCGGGTTGCTTTGTTGGGCGTGATGCTCGGATTGGAGCAGGATCCAAGCTCTTTGCACACGTCGCCGTCCACACAGGCTGCGTGCTCGGTGAGCGCGTGTTCTTGCATTCAGGCGCGGTCATCGGAGCTGATGGATTTGGCTACGAGTTTGAAAATGGCCGCCACCGGAAGGTGAGACAGTCCGGGATCGTGCAGATCGACAATGATGTGGAGATTGGCGCAGGGTCGATGGTGGATCGCGCACGATTCGGACGCACTTGGATTGGAGAGGGCACCAAGATTGACAATCTGGTGCAGATCGGCCACAACGTGGTGATTGGAAAGCATTGCATTCTGGTGGCATGCGTGGCCATCGCGGGAAGTGCGCAGATCGGTGACTATGTGGTGATCGCTGCTCAGGCTGGCGTGGCTGGACACGTGAAAGTCGGCTCAGGCACAACGCTCGGTGGTCGCTGTGGGGTGACTAAAGATGTGGCTCCAGGGCAGAATTACCTCGGCTTTCCAGCGGGGCCCGCTCAAGAGGAACGCAAGCGACAGGTTGGCATCCGCCGCTTGCCGCAACTCACGGCTCGGGTGAAAGCCCTGGAGGAGCGGGTCGGAAAGGCTTAGCTCTTCTTCAGCCCTTCTTTGGCCCAACTATCCTTGAGGCCCACGGTCCGATTGAAGAAAGGTTGGCCGGCTTGGCTGTCTTTCGGATCCACGTAGAAATAGCCCACCCGTTCAAACTGATAGTGGCTGCCAGCGGTGGCTTCTTTCAAACTTGGCTCCAACTTTGCATTCTGAATCACCGTGAGTGAATCGGGATTGATGTCCTCGAGGAAATCGGACTCTCCTGCATCGGGCTCCTCAGATCGGAAGAGACGATCATAGAGCCGCACCTCAGCGTCGATGGCGTGCCGTGCGCTCACCCAGTGAATGATGCCTTTTGGCTTTGTGCGGCCCTCCGGTTTTTTGCCGTGGCGAGTCGTATCGTCAAAAGTGCAGATGAGTTCCTTGATGCTCCCGTCCGCATTTTTGATCACTTCTTTGCAGATGATGCAAAAGGCAAACTTCAGCCGGACTTCACCACCGGGGAAAAGGCGATGGAAGCCGGCGATTGGATTCTCCATGAAGTCTTCCTGCTCAATGTAAACCTCTCGGCAAAGGGGGATCTGGCGAATGCCTGCTTCTGGATTGTCAGGGCTGTTGGGTGCTTCAAGGTATTCCACCTGATCTTCGGGGTAGTTTTCAATGATGACCTTGATCGGCCTTAGCACAGCATAGGCGCGAAGGGCGCGCTTGTTGAGATCCTCACGAATGGTGTGTTCCAGAACGGCGACGTCCGTGAGCGATTTGAATTTGGTGAGCCCGACCGCTAGGCAGAAGGAACGGATCGACTCGGGCGTGTAGCCGCGGCGACGGAAGCCAGAAAGGGTGGGCATGCGCGGGTCATCCCAACCGCTCACGTGGCCCTCTTTGACCAAGAAGAGAAGCTTTCTCTTACTCATGACGGTATAGGTCAGGTTCAGCCTCGCAAACTCACGTTGATAGGGGTTGCTGGGTAGTCCTTCCGCGTGATTGATGAGCCACTCGTAAAGAGGGCGATGATGCTCGAACTCCAATGTGCAAAGTGAGTGCGTAATGCCCTCCAACGCATCACTCAAGGGGTGCGCGTAGTCGTACATCGGGTAGATGCACCAGGCGTCGCCCGTCCGGTGGTGGTGAGCATGAAGAATGCGGTAAAGAGCGGGATCACGCATGTTCATGTTCGGGTGCGCCATGTCGATCTTTGCGCGCAGGATGCGTGCTCCATCCGAAAATTCTCCCGCCCTCATGCGGCGGAAAAGGTCCAGGTTTTCCTCGACTGTGCGGCTACGATGCGGGCTGTCGCGACCAGGCTCGGTCAGTGTGCCACGGAACTCACGCATCTGCTCTGACGTGAGGTCATCGACGTAAGCGAGGCCTTTGGTGATCAGTTGCTCCGCAAATGCGTAGAGCTTTTCGAAGTAGTCACTGGCGTAAAAAAGGTATTGGCCCCAATCGAAGCCGAGCCAGCGCACATCCTCCATGATGCTATCGACATACTCGGTATCTTCTTTGACAGGATTGGTATCGTCAAAACGGAGGTGGCAGCGGGCCTTTGGAGCATTTTCCAGAGAAAGGCCAAAGTTCAGGCAGATACTCTTGGCGTGGCCGATGTGGAGATAACCATTGGGCTCCGGGGGGAAACGGGTGATGACCCAGCCATCATTGCGGCCCTCGGCCACATCTTGTCCGATCATATCGCGGATGAAGTCGGAGCGTTCAGGGGTGAGATTGGAATCGTCAGGCATGGTGGAAGGTAAAATCAGCAGGATTAGTCATTGGGCAAGGCGCAAGAGTCAACGGAGAAGGGGAATCATCCATTTTTGAACTAGTGAGCTCTTGTGCGTTCTCCATGCTGCGCCAGCATCTTCCCTTGATGCAAAATCCATTCGACGAGATTCCCGAAAGTGATTCACTGCGGCTTTGGCTCGAGGCCCATCCTGATGGCCTGCTGATCAATGTCTTGCCGGAGAATGCCTGTGAAGAGGCGCGGATTCCAGGATCGAAAAATGCCTGCACCTATGAAATGGCTTTTCTCGGAACGATGGATCTCCTAGCACCGGACCGGAGCACTGAAATGGTCGTGTATGGTAAATGTTCCAAAACTCTAGAGGCGGATGCTGCCATCGAAAAACTAGGGCAAGCGGGTTATACGAAAGCGAAGATTTACAGAGGTGGGATCGATGCTTGGAGCAAGGCCGGGTTTCCGACAAGGGGAATGGCATCTCATCCTCGGACGCACCTGCGGAGGGTGTTTACTCCTTAGACCCAAACCTCAGCGTGATTCGCTGGACAGGTAGGAATCTGTTTAATCATCACGAGGGCACGCTCGAACTCTCCACCGGGTCGGCCTCTGTAAATAGCGGGGAAGTCTCGAAGGCCACTTTCACGATCGACATGAGTTCGATCAGCTGCGGAGACATCCCGGATTCACAAATGAATGGGATGCTGATCTCTCATTTGAAAAGCGACGACTTCTTTTCAGTGAATGAGTTTCCCTCCGCGACCTTCGTGACGCGCTGCTTAGCCGCCATCAATGGAGCCACTCCCGGGAGCACAAACTGGACAATTACGGGCGATCTGACCTTGCGCGGCGTCACGGCGGAAGTGACCTTTCCGGCGGTGATCGCGATGAAGCCAGAAGGTGTTCTGGTTGCATAAGAGGAGTTTTCCATTGATCGGACTTGCTGGGGTGCGGTCTATGGATCGGGAAAGTTTTTTGCTCGATTGGCACACCATGTGGTTGACGATGATGTGCAACCGCATCTGAAACTTTACTTGGCACCTCCCACTTAGCCCCATGGCTCGTGTTCTGATGCTTTTCGCTCATCCCGCCTATCAGCGGTCTCGCATCAACCGTCATCTGATACGGGTGGCGGCCGATATCGAGGGGGTGACGGTGAATGATCTCTATGAATGCTACCCTGATCTCTTGATCGATGTAAGGCGCGAGCAACAGTTGCTCAGCGAGCATGATGTGATTGCGTTTCACCATCCTCTCTCATGGTATTCGAGTTCCGCGATTTTGAAGGAGTGGCGGGATCTTGTCCTCACTCACGGCTGGGCGTATGGCGGCGAGGGACGCGCGCTCGAGGGCAAGGTAGCCATCCAATGCGTCGCCACGGAAGGGGGAGCTCAGGTGTATCGTGAAGGCGGCTTCAATCGCTTCACGATCCGCCAGTTTATTGCCCCCTTCGATCAGACGTGTCAGGTGTGTAAAATGACGTGGTTGGGTGCCTTGGTTGTGCGCGGCACTCCTGAAATCGGCGATGGTGGGGGCACTGTGCAAATAGCCGTCGGCTTCTCGAAGCACTTAGGGATGGACGAGTGGATCCGATTGCTGCGCAAAAGAAGGCTTGTTTGAATGATGATCTCGACGCGATCATTCGAAATTCGTGAGCAGAAACCAAGGCGAAATCGAAAACTAAGGTGCAAGAAGAGGGAACCTTTTTTCTGGATGCGCTAGTTTATTTGAGCGCAACTGTCGTGTCGGTGCCGCTGGCCAAACGATTCGGGCTTGGCTTGGTCCTCGGTTACTTGCTGGCAGGCGTGGCGATTGGGCCTGCGGTTCTTGGGGCTACTCGGAGATGAATCCCATGACGTGATGCACTTTGCGGAGTTCGGCGTGGTGATGATGCTTTTTCTCATCGGACTGGAACTTCGGCCGTCGATTCTCTGGCGGTCGCGAGGGCCGATCTTTGGATTGGGCGGCGCGCAGGTCATCGTCATCGGGCGTTACCCGAGCTCTAATGCATTGCGTTACATCGCGCGTTTGGGTTTGCGTGAGATCTTCACTGCGGCGGCGCTTTTGCTGGTGGTCGGAATTGCGATTCTGATGAACACGGTGGGCCTATCTCCGGCCCTGGGTGCCTTTGTGGCCGGGGTGGTCTTGTCGGACAGCGAGTATCGGCATGGGCTCGAGGGCGATATCGAGCCGTTCAAAGGTCTTCTGTTGCGGCTGTTCTTTGTCAGTGTGGGCGCTTCCATTGACTTTGGCTATGTGATGCAAAACTTGGGTTTGGTGTCTTTGCTTTTGCTCGTTCTGATCGTGATTAAGGCGGGAGTGCTTTGGGGCTTGCCCCTTACCTCAAAGTCCAGTGCGGATCAGGGATCGCTTTTGGCTCTGGCGCTCGCGCAAGGAGGTGAGTTTGCTTTCGTCCTCGTTTCATTTTGCACCCAGCAAGGTGTCTTGCCGGAAGAGGCGGCAAAACCTTTGGTCGCGAACGTCGCTCTCTCGATGGCTTGTGCTTCTCTGCTTTTCCTTTTGCACGAGCGGGTTCTTGCGCCGCGTTTGTCCGCTACCCAAACGGTCAAAGTAGGTGCTGATGAGATCGATGAAACGAACCCGGTCATCATTGCTGGGTTTGGACGGTTTGGGAATGCGATTGGAGGTTTTCTCCATGCGCAGGGCGTGGGGACGACCGTATTGGAGATTGATCCTGACCATGTGGACCTGCTGAGATGGATCGGGCTGAAAGTTTTTTATGGTGACGCTACTAGGCTGGATCTCCTTCATGCCGTGGGGCTGCCGAGGCGAAATTGTTAATCATCGCGATCAAGGATGAGGAAAAGTCTCTTGCTCTCATCGAAGCCTGTCGAAAGCATTTTCCGAAACTCCAAGTTTTGGCGTGTGCCTACGGTCGGGACCCCGCTTACCGACTGATTCAAGAGGGCGCGGATTCTGATACTCGACGCGGATTAAGTGGCAAAAAATCCAGTGGCTTACCGGTGGTGAATCGCTAATAGGTGAGGCGTGAGTTATCAGGTCTTCGCCAGAAAATATCGTCCTCAAACTTTTGCTGATGTCCTCGGTCAGGATCATGTGGTGCGCACTCTTAGCAATGCGATCGCGCAGAACCGCCTGGCCCATGCCTATCTTTTTGTAGGTCCGCGTGGGACGGGGAAAACCTCGACGGCGCGCATATTTGCGAAAGCGCTGAATTGCAAAAATGGACCGAGTATCGAATTCGATCCAGATGATGATATCTGCCAGGAAATCGCCGAGGGACGGAGCTTGGATGTGCTGGAGATCGATGGTGCGAGTAATAACGGGGTCGATGAGGTGCGCGATCTTCGAGAGAAGGTCCGGTATTCTCCTGCGAGGTGCCGATTCAAGATCTATTACATCGATGAGGTGCACATGCTCTCGACTGCGGCATTCAATGCGCTGCTAAAGACGCTGGAAGAGCCGCCTCCTCACGTGAAGTTTATTTTTGCCACGACTGAGGCCAATAAGATCCTGCCCACCATCATCAGCCGGTGTCAGCGTTTCGATCTGAGGAGGATTCCGAATACAATCATTGCCAAACACCTGCTTCACATTGCTAGCTTGGAGAAGGTGGAGCTGGATGAGAAGGCGGCGTATGCAATCGCCAAAGGTGCGGACGGCGGGATGCGGGATGCGCAGTCGATGCTGGATCAGTTGGTTGCATTTTGTGGCGGACGCATTCAGGAGGAAAACGTTCTCGAGATTTTCGGTTTCACCTCGGCTGAATCCGTTGCGACGCTCGCTCAGGCGATTTTGAGCCAGGCTACGGTGGGCTCACTCCGAGTGGTGCACCATCAAAATGATGCAGGCAAGGACTTGGGGCGGCTTTTAGGCGATTTGATCCAACATTTTAGGACTCTTTTGGTTTATCAAGCTGATCCTGATGCGGCGATCGAGGACCTTTCACCCGAGGTCGCAGCGAGTGTGGGGACTCAGGCTACGATGGCGACGACTGAGCAAATGCTGCGTGTCGTGGATGGCCTCGGTGAAGTGGATGCGCGGATGCGTTGGGCCACGAACAAGCGGTTGCACTTCGAGTTGGGTGTGATCCAGGCTGTGCAGTGTCTGGGTGAAGTTTCATTGAGCGATGTGATTGAGGCCATTGACCGGGGTGATGGCGGTGCAGCGACGGGTGCCATCGTCAGGCGGGCGGCGGCTCCTGCGGTCCAGCAGGCTGCACCCGTGAGGGCTATAGCACCGGTGGTCGAACCACCAGCGCGTGTCGTTGAGCGTGTGGAAGCACCGAAGCCAGTTGTTGCGCCCCCCGTGGTGGCTGCGCCCGCTGCCGAACCGGAGCCTGCGCCGAAGGCTCCGGTGGAATCGGGTGACCTCTGGAAAGCGCTCTGTGACACCATTCAGGAACAGCGTCCTTTGCTGGCGAACTGGATGCACATGGGCACTCAACTGGAACACCGACCCGGTCTTTTGAAGGTCGGCTTTCCCGTTTCTGAAGCCCATGCCTGCGAGAGTCTGAAGCGAGATGATAAAAGGAAGTTTCTCGAAGGATTGCTAGCGGATCTTTCGGGTGCGCCGACGAGGCTGGATTTGGTGATTGAAGCCTCACTGGTGGCCAAGGAACTTCCGGAGCCAACGTTCGGCTTCGATGGATTGCCGACATCATCTGTTGCGACACCGGCACCTCCGCCTCCGGCCTCCGTCGAGACGACTCCCGAGAAAGCGCCTCCGGTCCCCATGGTTTCTTCCGCCGAGTTCTATGATGACCCCCTCATTAACGCGACGATCGAGGCGTTTAAGGCAAAGATTCTCCCTTCTGAATCTGCGGGTTAATCGAATGCGTTAAGAGTTCTGATGAATAGAGCTGCCCGCTGGCCGTCCAAACCCAACCTATTTGAAGAATGTTTATGAAAAGAATTTTCGCTTTGTTTCTGTTAATCCTTGGTCTCACTCAATGCGAATCAACGATGCCAGACGGCAGGCCTCAGGGGCGGCAAGAACGGTATGTCTCGATGCCCGTGGATTTGAATGAAAGAGAGCGTCAATACATCCGAGCTGTGGCTGATACATTGGTGGAATATGGGTTCAGGCCGACCCGAGGTGGAGGGGCTCAATACAGCCTGAATTTTTCAATCGAGGAGGGTCCGATCAATACCGACACGTTGATTTACCTCTGCCGAAGGGGATCCACGGTGGCGACGGGTGAGGGGCGTGACGGCGGGCCGCGGTCCATTTTTGATCGTGCAGGAGTCGTGCGGCGTTCGTTTGACTCGGCTTTGTCGGCTTTCTCTGAGGAGTTGGATGATCTGGATGATGACGATGAGGATTTCTCATATCGTGGCCGCGAGGATTATGGCTATGATCGCGACTATCCGGGTTATCCTCCTTATTGAGCGGGACTTTAAAGGCGATGCGAATCATTCACCTCACGCCGGGCACGGGGAGTTTCCACTGTGGAAGCTGCCTGAGGGACAATGCGCTGATCAAGGCGCTGCGTGAGCGTGGGCATGATGCACTGATGGTGCCTCTTTACCTTCCTCTGGTCACCGACCGCGAAGAGGCAAGCCCGGAGCAACCCGTCCGCGTCGGGGGTATTTCCTTGTATCTCCAACAGAAGCTTCCTTGGTTTCACCGGATGCCTAGATTCGTGCATCGGTGGATCAATTCGCCGGGTCTTTTGCGAAAAGCATCGGAGCGCATGGGGATGACGAGTGCGAAGGATCTCGGTGAAATGACCTTGGGCAGTCTGGCGGGTGAGGATGGACGCCAGTGGGCGGAATGGAGGAAGCTGGTCTTGTGGCTCAAAGAGTTGCCTGAAGCCGATGTGATTTCTCTTTCCAATAGCTTGCTCACTGGCCTGGCTGGAGCCATCAAAAAGGAGACGGGTGCTCGTGTCATTTGCTCGCTGCAAGGTGAGGATTCCTTCTTGGATACGCTCATCAGCCCTTATCGAGAGAGGTGTGCGGAGGCACTGCGTGCCAATGCCAAACAGGTTGATCTCTTCATCGCACCCAGTCAGTTTTATGCGGACTCGATGGCTCTGCGACTGGGAGTGGAGGCGTCGAAAGTCGCGGTAATGCCCAACGGGATCGACGCGACGCCTTTTCCGATTTCGAGCCCTGATCTGAACGTGCCTACGATTGGGTATTTGGCGCGAATGATCCATGGAAAAGGGCTCACTGTTTTGGTCAATGCTTTCATTGAATTGGTGAAGCTTAACCGGTTCCCTCAAATCAAACTGAAAGTGGGCGGTGCATTCACGCCCGTGGATGAAAAGTATGTGGCTGATTTGAAGGCTCGGCTGGATTCAGCCGGATGTCTTGGTCGCGTTGAATTCCTCCCCAATTTGGATTTCACCGAGAAGATGCATTTCTTCCGCGATCTGACGGTCTTCTCGGTGCCTGCGATCTATGGAGAAGCCTTCGGTCTTTACGTGATCGAGGCCTTGGCTTCAGGTGTGCCGGTGGTGCAACCTGACAGTGGGGCCTTTCCAGAATTGATCCGGGAGACTCAAGGTGGGCTGATTTGTCGGGCCGATGATGCCGTTTCGCTGGCAGATGAACTGGAGCGAGTGATCGGAGATCCTGAATTGCGTGAGAAGTTGAGTCTCCGAGGGATGAACTCAGTGAGGCAACGCTATCAGGCTGGTGCCATGGCTGCGAGATTTGAGGAGTTGATGGGCTCGATGGCGAGCTAGGCTACCCAGGTTTTCACTTCACTTTTCGAGACACGATCTGATTCGACGAATCCAGAAGGATGCGCTTCGGAATGATCTTTTTCTTCTCGATACCCCAGGCCATGAGGGTCACGATATGCCCCTTATTGATGAGGTGTGCTGCAGCTCCGTTGACGACGAACTTTCCCGACTTGCTTTTTCCGGGGATCACATAGGTCTCGAGGCGTTGACCGCCGGTGATCGAGGTGACGAGCACTTTCTCACCGTCCCAGAGGTCTGCGGCCTTCATGAGATCAAGCGGGACTGTGATGCTGCCTTCATAATCGACATTTCCGTCGGTTACAGTGGCGCGGTGAATCTTGGATTTTAGCTGGGTGCGTAGCACGCGTTAGTGTCCGTGAACGGAGCTAAGCGTCAAGCCGTTTGGCTCTCCTTAACCCGATAGTTTTTTCACTCCTTGGCTTCGGATTTGACCGCTTGATTTTCAATGCCAGGAATCGCGCCATAGCCGAGAAGGGCGGCCTTGCTTTTCTTGTTTGGAATCTTGAAATCAAACACGCTGACGCCACATCTTTTTTGACCTTCATAAGTGCGCCCATCGCTGGCACCAAAAATCAAAGGGGCACCATCTTTACCGCGTTTTCCGAGATAGAGCATGACGTGGGATACACGGGAGGTCCTGCCGGGTGTATCATAGGTGCCCGTCCAAAAAAGAAGATGACCGGGCTTTAGTTCGGCAAACTTTGGATCTGAAAACGACGACGCATTGCTGGTGAGATGCAGTCGAGATTCTTTGGAGATCCAATCGCTCATTTCGTCGGATTGACGTGGGGCTCCTTTGATTCCAATCGATTGGAGGAGGTAAAAAAGGGTGCCGGAGCAATCCATTCCGCCTTTCTGAGGATCACTTGAGCCGAAGAGGTAGGTGAGGTTTTTTTCGGTTAGCTCCAGAGCTCGACGGATGAGTGGTTTAATCTCCTTGGGATAGTCATGAAAGTCTTTGAGTTCCTCGGGCTTGATTGTCCAAACGAGAGCGGGTTTCGTTTCTGTCTTGGGTGTTTCCTCGGGCTGTTGCGACATTGAGCCAAGGATCGAACACAACCACAAGAGTCCCACGCGTCCGAATTTTATTCGCATAGCCAAAAGTTGGTGGTGGCAGAGCGGGAGCACAACAAAAATGCGAGGGTGTTTCCACCCTCGCATTTGAGATTTGATCAGATGAACGAGCGGTGCTGGTTACTCAGCGGCCGAGGCCTTCTTGGTTGCGCGCTTCTTTTTGGGAGCGGTAGTCACTTCCTCGACGTCGATGACTTCGGGGGCTGCATCAGCTTCAGGGGCAGCGGCAGTGGTTTTCACTTTCTTCGGCACGTAAGCGTCCACCCATTCGATGAAGGCCATCGGTGCGGAGTCGCTGCGGCGTTGACCGAGCTTGGTAATGCGGGTGTAGCCGCCTTGACGATCCTTTGAGGCAACCGCGATTTCCTCAAAGAGTTTCTTGACCAACACTTTGTCTTGAAGGGCTGCGATGGCCTGACGACGTGCGTGGAGCGTGCCACACTTGCCGAGGGTTACGAGCTTTTCAGCCACAGGGCGCAAGGCTTTGGCTTTTGCCAAAGTCGTGCGGATACGAGTGTGGTCGATCAAACTGAGGGTGAGGTTAGCCAGCAATGCATTGCGGTGCGAGGCATCACGCTGCAGCTTTACGATCTTGCGTCCATGTTTCATAAATTTGGGTAATTGGAGGGGTGAAGTGTGGCCTACTCGTCGTCGTCTTCCAGATCAGGAAGGTGGGAATCCACGAGCTTGGAGAAGTCCATGGCGTCTCCGTCTTCGTCGTCGTCCTTGAAGCCGCCGCTGCGGGCGAGGAGTGAAACACCACCCGGGTTGGCTTCGAGAAGAGAGGCATCGAGCTTCATGCCGAGAGACAGACCCAGCTCTGCGAGCTTTTCCTTGATCTCGGTGAGGGACTTCTTGCCGAAGTTGCGATAGCGGAGCATCTCGCCTTCGCTCTTCATCGCCAATTGACCGACGGTGACGATGTTGGCGTTGTTCAAGCAGTTGGCAGCGCGGACGGAAAGTTCGATCTCGTTCACCGACATGTTGAGGAGTTTGCGGAGTTCGGAGTTCTCCTCGCTTTGCGCTTCAGGAGCAGCTTCGAATTCGACCGACTTCTCGTCGTAATTGACGAAGACGTCGAGGTGGTGACGAAGGATCGCCGCAGACTGGAGGAGGGCGTCGCTCGGATTGATGCGGCCATCGGTCCAGACGTCGAGCACCAGTTTGTCATAATCGGTATTTTGTCCGACACGGGTATTCTCGACCGCGTATTTGACGCGGGTGACAGGGGAATAGATCGAGTCGATCGGAATCACGCTGATCGGAGTATCCGGGCGCTTGTTTTCCTCCCAGGTGGCGAAACCACGGCCGACGCGGACTTCAAACTCGCACTCAAATTTGGTTTTGCGGTCAAGTGTGCAGATCACGAGGTCCTTGTTGATGACCTCGTAACGGTGGTCCTCCTTGATATCACCTGCGGTGACTTCACCTTCGCGGTCGAGTGTGATCGAGAGGACGCTTGGCTCTTTCTGCTCACTGTTGTGCCGGAATTTGACCTTCTTCAGGTTCAGCACGATTTGAGTCACATCTTCAAGAACGCCAGGGAGGGTGGTGAACTCGTGCTCAGCGCCCTTGATTTTGACAGAAGTGATGGCGGCACCTTCCAAGGAGGAAAGGAGGACGCGGCGGAGGGAGTTTCCCACGGTGTGACCGTATCCTTTGTCGAAAGGCTCAGCGACAAACTGAGAGTAGGTTTCCGTAGCGGTGGCCTCGTTTTTCACAAGGCGGTTTGGCATCTCGAATCGAGCTAGACGTACTGACATGTTTTTATTTTTGGAAGTGCCGGGTTACCTCTGTGCGAGCTTTCCGCTTACTCCTGAGGGAGGGCGAAGACAGAGACCGACGGCGTTAACAGGGGCTCGCGAAGGGCGGGCATTATGGGGACCTAGGAGCGAAAAGCAAACAAAAATCCCAAGGTATTTCATGTCTTGTGAGGGAATGGTGCAAACCAATTTTCCCATAAATAACAAAAAGGTTGTTAAATTAATTGAGGGATGCTATTATTTAACAGATATTAACTTTCTAGTCACCCCAACTGAAAATGAAACAGCGACACCTTGTCCTTGCCATACTTGCGCTCAGCGGAGCACACACGGCAACCGCCCAATACGGCTATACCCCGCCTGTCGCGCCTACTCCACCCCCGATGCCGACGATGCCCGCGGCGACTTACCCGACATACCCCGCTTCGGCACCCATGCCTCCAGCAGGTGGTGGAATGGGCTACGGTGATCCTAATTATGGTGGCTACACGCCTCAGCCTGTGCCCGGAGGAGCCCCTGTGGGCATCGCGCCGATCAGAAAGGATATATTGAGTTATGGCTTTCTCGAAGGCTTTTACCAATACACTGACTTCAACGAGTCTCGGTTGGACCCGGCCCATGGATTTGGGCTTGCGTTGAGTGCTGAGCTTTTCAAGCCCTTGTTTGTGAAGGGGGCCTTCAATTGGTCCTCGAGCGGTGGTGGGGCCTTGGTGAAGGACGGTTTTGACTTCAGCTCGGTGTCGCTTGGTGGCGGCGCTTACATTCCTGTGACTCAGCGGTTTCATTTTCTTTGTGAGGCCGGCATGGCTTACTCAAAGCTGGATGCCAAAAGAAGTTCCTTGAGCTTTTCTGACGGGACAGTCTATGTCCGTCCGGGTTTTCGTTTCGCTGCAACTCAAAATCTTGAACTCCACGGGGGAGTGCTTCTCTCCACGGCCGATGACTTTGACTCAATGGTCCTCGGTGTGGGTGCCTACTGGAACGTGTTTTCGACGCTAGATCTCAAACTGGGTGCAGACTTCGGAGACGAGAGCACAGCATGGAGAGCCGGCCTTCGGGTCAGATGGTAGACTGTTTGTAAGTTTGTTCAGGTGTGTGGTGTCAGTATGGGGTGTCCGGACTTCGGTCCGGGCACCCTTTTTTATGCGCTAGCTTTTTTTGGTTTTGACCGCATTCACCCGTTCGGGGAAGAGGTGGCGACAGATTTCACACCGGGTGCCGTCACAACCGAAAGCGGAGCAGTGCTCCCGCGCATAATAGATGATCTGGAGATGTAGCGCGTTCCACCGATCCTGACGGAAAAGTTTTTTGAGATCTCGCTCCGTTTGAATGACGGAGCGGCCGTCCGAGAGCTTCCACCTTTGAGCCAAGCGGTGAATATGAGTGTCCACCGGGAAAGAGGGCACGCCGAAGGCCTGGGCCATTACAACTTGCGCTGTTTTGTGCCCCACGCCGGGCAGGCTCTCAAGTGCCTCAAGGGAGCAGGGGACGATTCCTGAATATTGATCCACCAAAATCTGGGAGAGACCTTGGATCGCTCTGGCTTTTTGGGGTCCGAGGCCGCAGGGCCGCACGATTTTTTCGATCTCCGCTGCGGGCTGTCGGGCCATCAGAAAGGGGTCGGAGGCCAAGGTAAAGAGGGCGGGTGTTACCTGATTGACCCTGAGATCGGTGCACTGAGCTGAAAGCAGAACGGCAACCAAGAGGGTGAAGGGATCACGATGGTCCAACGGGACCGGGGGATTGGGGTAAAGTTCCCCAAGCCTTGAGTCGATGTAGGCTGCTCGATCAGTTTTGGTCACGGGCAAGTGCTGCCTCTATGAGCTGCGCTCGATCCTTTGCACCATTTTACGGACGTGATCATTCCGAGTGCGGTCTCTCATGATGGCGAGGCTCTTCGAGAATGAGCCCCATTTAATCACTCGAATGTTCACGTTGCGGACCCCCCAGTTTCTCATCTCGCTCTTGTCTGGCTTGTACAGATCAATGGTGTTGGTTCCAACGAGCGCTGAGCCATAATCATCAACTTCATAGATGTTTGGTTCGCCTTCGATCTGGAACAACGTTCCGACCGGATAAACCGACCAATCGGTTGCCGCACTGCGCACTCTTCCGTATTTCAGATGGTCACCTGTTGCGGTTGTTGCGCCGTATTGAATGTGATCAGATTCCGAATGGGTATAAGCCGTTGTTCGGACTGAACTGATCCGAGTGGCATTGCTGCCCACGCTCGATTTTTTTACTGTTTTCGGACTCGATGAACACGAGACGATCGAAAGACAGAGGGCAAGAACCGGGGAAAAGGTGAGCAGATGTTTCAAAACAAAATGTGCTATTGGTTTAGTCTTCTTAAATACCCTGTTATTTTGAGGCAAAGCCGGCTTTTGATCAATCATTGATTCGCCCCCGAACCACTTTTTTCTCAGTCCTCACAGCTTATTTCATACCATTCATAATTACCATGCGACACGAGTGAGTGGGGCGACATCGAAATTGGTCGATTCAATTTTCGAGAGGCTGGACAGACCCGTGCTCCTGCTCTTCACTGAACGCATGTCAGAGACCCCGGTCGCTATGCTTCGTCAGTATCTCCAACAGCAAGTCGCTCTGGGTGAGCAGCGGGCCTTGTTGCGCCCGACGGCCAAGACCGCCTTAGTGAGGCTTTCAAAAGGCGGGGGAGTATCGAGGGCGGAATCCCCCTTAAGGTCTGCACCTTGCCCGGTCGCAAAGGAGACGAGGCCTGAGACAAAAGAACCCGGCACCCTTGATGTAGCGGGTTCGTCAAAGGCTGAGCGGCTGGCCAATCTAGCGCGAATGGCAGGGGAGGCTTCAGGGCCGAGAGCACTGGGGAGTTTGCGCACAACCCTGGTCTTTGCCACCGGTAACTCGGATGCAAAGATTATGTTCATCGGTGAGGCCCCGGGAGCCGAAGAGGAAAAACAAAAGGAACCCTTCGTGGGACCCTCCGGGCAGCTTTTGACGAAGATCATTACAGCGATGGGATTGCAGCGGTCCGATGTTTACATCAGCAACATTTGTAAGTTCCGCCCCGCGATGCCGGACCAAGGGACGGGCAACCGACAACCGACAGCGGAGGAGATGAAGAGTTGTCTTCCATTCATTCACACGGAGATCGATGTGGTTTCGCCCAGCGTGATTATTGCGCTCGGCGCTACGGCATGTGCAGGACTGGGGATTGAGGGGCCCGTTGGAAAAAATCGCGGTAGAGTCCATCAAGTCCGGGGCGTACCGGTGGTGGTGACCTACCATCCTTCGTATTTGTTGAGACAGGAGCAAGAGGGGCGCGGACTCGAAGCGAAAAGGCAATCGTGGGAGGATGTTTTGTTGGCCATGGCCACAGCTCAACTTCCAATCAATGAAAAACAGAGAAACTACTTTAAGCCGCGTTTGTAGCTACCGTGAAGTTCGCTTTGTAAAACCACCTTGCCATGGAGGGTCGCCTTGCTACAATCACGGGCTTCATTTTCTAACCACTCTGTAAGATCTCCCGTTTCCAGCCACTATGAACCTGCTCAACCAAGGCATCCCTGCATCCATTGTACTCGCGGCCATCGGCCTCGGATTCGCTCTCCTACTCATCCGCCAGATCTTGGCTGCCTCCGCAGGTAACGAGAAAATGCACGCCATCGCCAGTGCGATTCAAGAGGGGGCGAAAGCTTATTTGAATAAGCAGATGACGGCGGTCAGCGTGATCGCCGTGATCGTTTTCGCTGTCGTTTGGTGGGCGCGCGGAGGAGTCGCAGCCACGGGTTTTGTGGTCGGTTCTGTTTGCTCCCTTGTCGCGGGTTACATTGGAATGTTTGTCGCTGTCCGCGCCAATGTGCGCACGGCTCAGGCAGCATCCGTGAGCTCGCATTCAGCGTTAAAAGTTGCCTTCAATGGGGGGGCGGTCACGGGTCTCTTGGTGGTTGCACTTGGCCTTCTGTCCGTCGCAGCCTTTTACTTGGTTGTGCTTCAACTCAACGAAGGAAATCCACATGCCACCAAGATAGCGATCGAATCCTTGATCGGTCTGGCTCTTGGTAGCTCGCTCGTGAGTGTGTTTGCTCGTTTGGGAGGTGGCATTTACACCAAGGCTGCTGACGTCGGCGCGGACTTGGTTGGGAAAATCGAGCAGAACCTCAACGAGGACGATCCTCGGAACCCCGCCACGATTGCGGATAACGTGGGTGATAATGTGGGCGACTGTGCGGGCATGGCGGCCGACGTTTTTGAAACCTATGCGGTAAGCCTTATCGGTGGATTGCTCGTAGGTTTCCTGACCGCGAAGGGCGAAGGCTCTGCTGCCGCTTTGATCTATCCTTTTGTTCTTTGCGGGTTGTCGATCATTTCCTCCTTGATTGGAATCGGTTGGGTCAACTTTGTTAAACAGGAGCCAACGAGTTCACTGGTGACCGGGGTTGCTGTTTCTGGTGTTGTATCCGCCGCTCTTTTCTGGTGGGCCACAAACAACCTTTTTGCGGGTGGCTTGATGCTCGGTGATAAACTGGTATCAGCCAGCGCCCTTTTCTACTGCGCACTCGTCGGTCTTGCGTTGACCTTTATCGTGGTGTGGATCACGAACTACTTCACCTCCACGCACCATGCTCCCGTGCGCCGGATCGCCAAAGCATCCGAGACGGGTCACGCGACAAACATCATCGCAGGTATCAGCGTCGGACATCACGCTACGCTCCTGCCGGTTCTCGCTATCGCGGCCTCGATCTGGTGCTGTTATGATTGGGCAGGCCTTTACGGTATCGCCGTCGCCGTCGTTTCCATGCTCAGTCTCTCGGGCATCATCATTTCCTTGGATGCCTTTGGTCCGATCACTGATAACGCTGGCGGCATCGCGGTGATGTCGGGTTTGCCTGATGATGTGCGAAAAATCACCGATGAACTGGATGCCGTGGGCAACACGATGAAGGCGGTGACAAAAGGCTACGCCATCGCCTCAGCCGGTCTGGCTGCCATGGTGCTCTTCGGGTCATATGTGGAAGATCTGAAGGCCTTCCTCAATGTGGCTGAAATCCGCTTTGACCTCATGAATCATAAAGTGGTCATTGGCATGTTTATCGGTGGATTATTGCCATACCTTTTCACAGCGTTCAGCATGGACGCCGTGGGCAGTGCTGCCGGTGCTGTCGTTCGTGAGGTGCGGCGTCAGATCGCAGCTAAACCCGGTATTCTCAATGGAACAGACATCCCTGACTATGCGACGTGCGTGAGCATCGTCACCAGTGCGGCGCTTCGCCAGATGATCGTTCCGGCGCTGCTTCCTGTTGTGTTTGTGATTGGTGTTTCACTACTCGGGAAAGAGGCTCTCGGCGGTCTCCTCATTGGAACCATCGTCACCGGGCTTTTTGTGGGCATTGCCATGACATCTGCCGGGGGTGCGTGGGACAACGCCAAGAAGTATGTCGAAGAAGGCAATCACGGTGGCAAGGGTTCCTTCGCCCACCAAGCCGCCGTGACGGGTGACACTGTGGGTGATCCCTACAAGGACACCGCCGGACCGGCTGTGAACCCCATGATCAAAGTGGTGAACATCCTCGCCATCCTCATCATTCCCGTCGTCTTTAAATAGACCGACATCCAACTTCAAACGCGAGCGATGAACGGAAGTCGGCGCTCGCGTTTTTTTGTGTGCTTCAAGGTGGGCTCACCTGATCCCTCAGTCGGAAAAGATAAGACGTGAACTGGGCCTCCTCTTGTCCGTAGAATACACCGGAGGGCTCAAACTCGGAACGGTTCTCCAGTCGTTTCACCACATCCGGGAGAAACGACTCTGCAAAGGATCGGTGAGAGAAGGTCACGTAAAGAGGGCGATGCTCATTTTTCGATCTTTGCACCAGCGTTTCGAGATCCGCTGGTTCCCGGATGATAACACTCAGGGGATCATAGATCACCGAATTGCACCAGAAGGCCCCGAGCAAAGGTTGGGTGCCGTGGTCTGTTTTGCGATAGTGCGGATAGATCGCACCCCTCACCGCGATCACGGCAGCGCGTTCATCCTGCTTCCCGAGCGTTCTGAACTGCCAGCCGACATAGGCGGATGGTGCCAGAGCCCATGCAGCCACGACTGCCTGAAGATAAAGACCTCGAGGCCGGGGAAATCTTTTTTCGATGATCGAAAACACAGCATCCAATCCGGTTCCCATCGCACAAAAGAGCCAAGGCAGAGCATATACCAAATACCAATGATGCAGGTAGTTCCCTTTTCGCGACATGAGGGCCCAAGCCAAAACAATGGATAGAGGCACGGCGATGACCATCAGCCGGGCTGCTCCTCCGAGCCGGATTAAGCGGACCGATCCGAAAATCGCGATGCCAATGTTCACCGCAAAAAACGTGATGGACCAAGGGTGTGAAGCCAGCATCCGGGAAACGGAAACGTTGAGCGGGTTGTCCGGTTGACCGTCCAGCCAGCGACAGCCTGCAATCAAGTAGCCCCCCACGTCGGTCCACCATGCAGCCCCCATTCCACCTTTGATCGAATCCCATTCATTCAATACACGAAGCAGTTGCGGGATGTGTGGCAACATCAAAGGAAGGGCCACCATCACCGCAAAAAGACAGCAAATCAGGGGTCGGAGGATTTGATCAAAATACAGCTCACCCCTGTGCCAGCGGAGCACCTGCTGGATCAAGAGCAACGCGTTAAAGACGGCAAGAAAATACACCGAGCCATTGAAGCTCCACACACAGATCAGGACACCCGCAGCATAGCCGAGCCAGTTTCGCCAGGTTCCAGTTCGGAGAGCTTGATGGAGAAAGGTCAGCATCATCACCACGCCAAGGATCAGTAAACTGTAACCGCGAGCTTCCGTCGAGTATCTGACGTGCCAGCCGTGCACCGCCCCGGCCAACATCCCCAATTGTCCGGCTCGTGGACCCGCGATGTCACCGAGACACACTCCGAGGAGCAACAGTCCACCGAGTCCCACAACAAGTGCAGGCAGTCTGACAGACCCTTCATTGACCTCGCCATCAGCGCCTCCAAAAAGCCGTCTCCAAGCCTTGTAACTCAAGCGAGAAAGGATGGAGTGGGGCTGTGAGTTGTTTCCGGCAGTGTTATACCACAGTGTATCGACCCATTTGGCCGGCTTCCACACAAAGTCATCCGTGGCGGGTGACGAATGTCTGAGTTCTCCAGAGGTCATTCTTACGAAGTTATGCGCCTCATCATTGTAAAAGCCCCTGCCCATTCGGGGCACTCGGATCCAAAATGCGAGAACGAGGAGAAGCAGGAGCCCCAGCTTAAAGCTCCGGGAGGGTTTTCGAGTGAGTAGGTTTGAATTCACCACGCCACCCACCCACCAGCGCAACGTCACCAAAAGGCCAATCGCCAAGAAAAAATCAATCGCCACCCCGATCCAGGTCCAAGTGTGAACCAGGTCCACGAGTTTCACTTTGACACCCGACTGCTCGGCCGCAGCGACGGCCTTTGGCCAGTGATCTACGGTCACGATTAAAAACAAAGCGGCAGTCACAATGACGGCACCCAGAACGCAGAGGAACCGGATTGCAATTGTCCTTCGGGAGGGTTCAGCGGGGAGGAGCCAAACTGAGATGCGATCGAGTACCATTCGGCGGCAGTCAATCTCACGCCGTGCCAATGCGCAATGTTATTTTGAGCGCTTGTTGGCCAACCGCCAAAGAAAGTGCGTTGAGGATAAGCGGAGGCATTGAAGGCCGTAGATGAGCGCCTTTTTGAAAGGGATGGAACTCGCGTCCTCCTCGTAGCTTGTCGGGCACGTCACCTCGCAGGTCCGGAAACCTCCGCGGAGTGCAGCCACAAACATCTCATTGTCGAAGATGAAATCATTCCGAAACTCGTGAAAGGGGGTGGCTTCAAGAAGTTTGCGGGAATAGGCGCGGTAGCCCGTGTGATACTCCGTGTGGTATGTGCCGAGACACACGTCCATGATGTTGGTCAGTCCCCAGTTGGCCAAGTAACGCCAGACTGGCATGCCTCCACTCAGCGCTCCGCGGCCTGAGGTCCGGGATGCGAGGCACAGATCGTAAAACTCCGTTGCCAGCATGGCCGTCATCGAAGGGATCAACTTCGGTGTGTATTGGTAATCGGGATGCAGAAGGATGATAATGTCAGCTCCTGCATCGAGCCCGAACTGGAGGCAGCGCTTTACGTTGCCGCCGTAGTTCAGATTCGTTTCGTTCCGATGCACTTGGATGCCCAAGCTTCTTGCTTTTTCCACTGTGCCGTCTTTCGAGCAGTCATCCACGAGGATGACGTCATCCACGATTTCGCGGGGGATATCACCCACTGTTTTAGCGACGGTTTTTTCAGCCCAATAAGCGGGCATCACGACGGCGACTCTTTTTCCTTGGAACACAATTCAATCGCTAAGAAATTTCATTTTCCGACAGAGCCATGACTTCGACCGTGCTGCTCATTTGGCCTCTGAGGCTGAGCGCCGCACGGAGTGCTAGACTGTCTGGGATCTCCACATCGTCCCAGTTCAAAGTTTGACCTTTTTCGATCGGTCGGATGATCTTAGCCTGCTTGAGAAGCCCGATCGGCACCGCGTTCGGTTCTTCAGCAAAGCTTGTCGCCTCGCCGCGAATCACAAAGCCACCCACCGCTTGTGCGATCATTGATCCGACAGGGAGATCCTTTTTCGCGATGGCCGCCACATTGATGGTGGGCAGGTGAGAGTTATTCAAAAGAGGAGCCCTGCCTTCGGCGACTCGATTCAGAGTCTTCCCGATTTCCAAGTGACAGAGGTGGTAGGGCCTCATGAGGGTGTAAAAGGGGCCGTCCCCGAGCTTGAGGTAGCGCAGGACATCCGGACTTTCGGACGGGTGCTCGCAGACCACAAAGACCCCAGCTGGTAGCGTGCGGTTGAGGACATAGTCGCTCAGGGGGCAGCCTCTTGCTTTTGCCATCCGAGCCAGTGAGGAAGAGGAAACCTCGAGAGGCTCACCTTCGGGGCCGGTGAGACCCTTTTTAGCGATGCCTGCACCCATCCCGTTGGCCACTAATGCTTGCTCAATTTGGAGTTTCGTTCCGTCGGTGAAACTGGTAACTTGAGCCAAGCTGATTCCGTTGCGCATTGACCAATGAAACATTTCGTCTTTGGTTGGCTCATGGTTCAGGAAACCTTTGATGTTACCATAGACTAGCGGTTGAAAGCCCATTTGCACAGCCTCCTCAGCCAGAGCCGCGATTGAGCCGGGTTGGTCGCCTTCCGCTTCTGTGAGGTAGCCCTTATCGCAAAAATAGGATCCCACCGTCACCTGAAACTCTGAGTTCATGGTCACGACTGGCTTTCCAGCCTCCATGGCCGCAAGAACGACCTCCGCCGTATGCACCACATCTCCACTGCACTCCACCACGATGTCGCTTGAACTCACCAGTTCCGCGATTGAACGCGTCACCACGGTTTCGTCCACTTGGGTCACCGTTCCCCTTGGTCTTCGGGTAAGGACTTTGCTCGTTCGGAGACTACTAGAGACCGAAAGCAGACCGACCAGACCTGCCGCGATGAATCCCGTGCCGACGACTCCCACCTTAATGCGGGCTCTGGTTTTTGGCGGCTGCTGGAAGATCATGTAAGGTATCTGTCTATAGGCTCAGGAGAGGGTGAGGGAAATTGAAATTTTCAGAAAATCCCCAGTTTTTCGCGGTGATAGGCGCAGCCCAGCCCCACGATGTTCATCTCTTCACGCAGGAGGCGAGGTAGTCAACCAGATCTGCCAGTCCCGAAGGCCCAATCGCCCCAGCAAGGCCCGGAGGCATGAGCGAGTCTTTCATCTCCTCCCTTTTCTGAATGTTGGTCTTTTTGATCGGGTAGGCTGCACCTCCTGCAATTTTGAGGGTGAGATCATCTGCGGTTTCACTGATCACGTAACCCATGATGGAGTTTCCCTCCCGGGTCGTGACCTGGACGCCACCGTAGCTGTGCTCCACTGCCGCACTTGGGTACAGGATGGCGGTGAAAAGTCCTTCTCGCGAGAGCTTGCTCCCGATCTCGGTCAAATCGGGGCCAAAGTTGATGAACTGGCCTTTGACCTGATGGCAGGCCACGCAACCGGCCTGCATGAACATGGCCTGGCCTTTGGTGGCATCGCCTTTGAGTTTCATGAGGTCGGCGAGCGGCGGGAATTTCTCGGCCCCGAGTGCGGCGGGTAGCGGGAGTTCGGTGGCGGCTTGATTGCGCAATCCGGCATCAGTGCTGCGGCTGAGGGCGAGCGCGGCTGTGGTCTTGACGGTGTCGGGCAGTTTTTTCTCGCTCTGCCATTTCAAGAGGGCGCGTCCGCCTTCGCTGCTGAGGGCAAGCGCCTCGACGATACTGCGGCGCACGTCATCGCGCTTCTCCGGCCAGAAGGCCTGGTTCAAAACGGCCACGCTGGGCCGATCACTGACCTTGCCGAGCGCGGCGACGAGTTTCTTCGCCGAAGCGGCGTCCGCCTTCGTGAGGAAGGCCACGGTCTTGCTGACGTTCGCGGCAAGAATGCGTGCGGCGTTAATGGATTCGCCTGCGTCAGGATGCGCGGTGATGTAATCGACGAGTTCCTGCTCGAACCCGGTCAAATTGAGCCGCTGCACGAGGTCGATGAACTCAGGTTTGCCGATGACGGGCTTCAGCAGCGCATCCAGCCGCGCCTTGGCCTCGGGATTGGAGTTGATGGCGTTGCGGGCAAGCAATGCGGTGGCCGCGAGGGCGGTTTCGGCATCGGCTTTGAGGAAGATGGTCAAGGCAGCCTTGCTGACTTCTTCGCGGTGGTGGTAGGAGAGGAGTTGGAGGGAGCGTAGAAATGAGAGTCTTTCGAGGCCTGATTTGGAAATTGATTCACCAAGGCGTGCTTCTTGATTGCCTACCAAATCACCCATTGCGTCTGCGGATGACTTCGCACGACTCCGCCATGCAATAAGCATTTCGGGGACGGTTGATCCGGGTTCTGAAGGAAGAGACTCAAACCACGGGTTGGCAAAGCCATCCCATTTTCCATCTGAAGCCAATCCCACAGCCTCGATCAACCAGCGATCCCCTTTGCCGAGTTGGCTGGCGAGTTGACCCCAAATCTTACTGGCTTCCTTTGAACCATCAAACCTCAACGCAATCGCTGCTTCGCGGCGAACCGCAGGCGAAGCATCCTTCACGACCTTGCCGATCACCTCACGCAGCATCTCAGGATGCGCTTGTTGCACGAGACGTCGGGCGACGCGGATGGCGGTGATGCGGATGTTGGGATCGGTGTCGGTGAGGGCTTTGGTGAGGCACTCGGGCAGGGTCAGGTCGTGCGGGTTGGGCTTGTCGGCACCGGGGTTGATGCGCTCCCATTCATGACTGGCGAGCAGCCACAAGGCACGGGCGCGATGCTGGGGGACGGATTGGGTGTCGTGGAAGAGCTTGTGAAGCTCGGGCTCGGCTTCGGAGCCGATTTCTTCGAGCTTCTTCCACGCGAGATACCGCGCTTCTTCATTCGGCGATTTCAAAGCGGCCACAGCGCCTTCGACGGTGTCCAACTTGAAACTTGGAACCTGAAACTTCTCCGCTGCCTTCGTCGTCACGCGGAACAAGCGACCACGTGTGATGTCTCCCATGCCGTGGCCGCCGACGCCGGGGTCATACCAGTCGGCGACAATTAAGCTGCCATCGGGGGCGACGGCGACGTCGCTGGGGCGGAACCAGCGGTTCTTGCTGCCTTCGAGGAGGTTGACGATCTCGGCTTTGTAGCCAGCGCCATCGGGCTGGGTGATGTAGCCGCGGACGACGTTCGGGCCGGCATCGCAGTGGAGGGGCTGGCCGTGGAAGACGCTCGGCAGGAGGTCGCCTTCATAGACTTGCATGCCGGTGGGGCTGCCTGCGCCGGTCATGAGCATGTTCGGAACGACGCCAGGATCGTTTTGATGCCAGTGACGCTGCGGGATTTCGCTTTCCCAGCCGATGCGCGGGGTCTGCCAGCCTGCGCCGGTCATTTCGTCGGAGTAGCCGTAGTTGCCGAACTCCATGACGTAGTTGATGCGCACGCCTTTGTTGCCGTCGTCATCGTTGTCGGACTGCCACATCGTGCCGAAGCTATCGACGGCAACTTCCCAGTTGTTGCGGAAGTTCCAGGCGAGCACCTCGACCTTGCTGCCATCGAGTTCGCAGCGGAAGACCATGCCTTGCTGATACGGGCGGTTGTTTTGATTGGTGCACTTCACGCCGTGGATGTCGGTGATGAGGTTGCCGTTTTTGTCGCAGAGCTGCTTGCCGGCGTTGCCGAAATTGAAGTAGAGGCGGCCATCCGGGCCGAAGTGGAAGGCGTGGATGCCGTGGTCGTGCTGCGCGCCGCCGATCTTCGTGAACAGGAGTTCTTTGCGGTCGGCTTTGTCGTCGCCGTTGTCGTCGATGAGCCAGAAAACGTCGTCGCCGCAGGAGATGAGCGCCTTGTTGCCGAGCACGCAGATGCCGTGGGCGCTGTCCACATCGCGGCCCTGGTGGAAGACGGTGGATTTGTCCGCCTTCGCGTCGCCATCGGTGTCTTCGAGGATGAGGATGCGGTCGCCCTCGGCGCGTTCGCCGTTGTGCTTGCGGTAGTTCACGACCTCGCAGACCCAAACGCGGCCCCGGTGGTCGATGTCAATGCTGGAAGGCGAAAGCATCATCGGCTCGCTGGCGAAAAGCTGCACGGTGAGTTCGGGATGCACGTCGAGCTGCTCGGTCGAATCCGCTGCCTCGTGAGAAGCACCCGCCACGGCGCTGGCGGCGATGGGGCCGGGATTTTCGGTGTAAACGCGAAACTCGACGCTGGTGCTGCTGCCCTGCCTCGTGCCGCCTTCATCAAGTGCGCCGTGTGCTTTGAATCGTTTGCTGCCTTCAGGAAGGTTGAAGGCGATGACGCTGTTCGCGTGCGTGCCGATTCCGTATGGGATGACTTTGCCAGCACTGCGGAGTTCTTTGCCACCGACGTTGGCATTGACGCTGACACTGCCGAAACCAGTCTGCGCGGATTTCCATTCGACATCGGTGAGTTTCTTTTCGCTGCCATCGGCGAGGATGAGTCGCGGCTCCGCCCAGTCGGCCCAATCGGCGGTGAAGCCGTTGCCGCCATCCGTAACGACGAGGAAGAGTTCCTTGGCACCCTCGAGTGACACGTCGATATCCACGCTGTGGTTCGGCGTTTTTGTGTCGACGACCTTGGATTGGAAGAGCGGCTTTGGCGCAGCGAGAAGCAGCGTCGGGGCGAGGAGAGTGAGCAGGATGGATTTCATGCGAGGGCGAACAATACGGATGGGCTCGAAAGACGCTATCAGAGAAAGGGAGTCTCCTTCCTCAGATACACAAACGCTCGGTTGCTAATTGATTCCGATGACTGTCTGGTAAGGCATGTCGCAGCATTTGAGAGGACTTTCCTGAGCAGTTCGGCCTCGCTACAGAGAATCGCGTTTCTGGGGGATTACCTGCCCCGTTTGTGTGGAATCGCGACCTTCACTCACGATCTCAGTAGGGCTGTCGCCTCGGCAGCGCCTGACTCAGATTGTTTTGTCGGTGCGGTGAATGACCGCGTGGCGGGTTATGACTACCCGCAGAGAGTGCGCTTTGAGCTCCTCGAAAAAGATCTCGATTCGTATCGCCGTGCGGCAGATTTTTTGAACTTCAACAATGCGAGCGTGCTTTGCGTTCAGCATGAGTTTGGCATCTACGGTGGACCTGCTGGCAGTCATCTGCTGGCATTGCTAAAGGAGGTTCGGATGCCAGTGGTGACGACTCTTCACACGATCCTGCGGGAGCCAAATCCAGCTCAGCGATTGGTGATGGAGGAACTGATCAGTCGGAGTGATCGGCTGATTGTCATGGCCCAAAAGGGTGCGGAAATCTTGCGCGAAAGTTATCGGGTGCCTGATTCGAAAGTGGACGTGATTGCTCATGGCATTCCCGACATGCCATTCGTGGACTCCAGCTTTTTCAAAGAGCAATTTGGAGTGCAGGGGCGGAAGGTGCTTCTCACCTTTGGGCTCCTCGGTCCGGGTAAGGGAATCGAGTGCGTGATCGAGGCGCTGCCCGAGGTCGTGAAGCGGCACCCGAATGTCGTGTATCTCATTCTCGGGGCCACGCACCCTCACCTGATCGCTCACGAGGGCGAGCGCTACCGACTCAGTCTCGAACGATTGGCCGAGGATCGAGGCGTGAAGGAGAACGTCATCTTTTACAATCACTTTGTTTCCCTGAATGACCTGAAGGAATTCATCGGTGCGACTGACATTTACCTCACGCCGTACTTGAACGAGGCACAGGTGACATCGGGCACACTGGCCTATGTTTTCGGCGCGGGTAAGGCGGTGGTTTCTACGCCCTATTGGCACGCCCAGGAATTACTGGCGGATGGTCGCGGTGCCCTGGTTCCATTTCGTGATGCAAAGGCCATCTCGGTTGCTGTCTGCGACCTTCTGAGTGATCCAGAGCGGATGGAAAGAATCCGCCGCGATGCCTACGCGATGGGGCGGGAAATGATCTGGTCCTCCGTGGCGCAGCACTACCTGGAGTCTTTCAAGCGTGCGCGCACGGACCGGAAAGCGTCGCCCCGCTCTGCTTTCGCGGGGTGGACATTGGAAAATCGACCTTACGAGCTGCCTCCGCTCAGGCTCGATCACATCATCCGCATGAGCGATGGCACAGGCATCTTCCAGCATGCCATTTTTAATGTGCCAAACTTTCACGAGGGCTACTGCACTGACGATAACGCGCGTGCCTTCATTCTGTGCAATCTGCTCGACGAGATTGGAGATCAACCGCCGGCGAGAAACCTCAGCGTGTTGGCCACGAGTTATCTCGCCTTTCTTGCCGCCGCACTCGATTACCAAACGGGTCGGTTCCGGAACTTCATGAGTCATGGTCGCCAATGGCTCGAAGATGCGGGAAGTGAGGACAGTCATGCTCGGGCCCTATGGGCAACGGGCATTGGTGCGGGCCGCTCTCGCAATGATGGGCACCGGCGACTCTGTGCGCAGTTGTTTGAGCGGGGTCTTGGTGCCGTTTCTGATTTCACCTCGCCTCGGGCCTGGAGTTTCACTTTGCTGGGCATTCATGAGTACCTGCGCCACTACCAAGGGAAGGCGGAGATTCATGGGATGCGCTCCGAATTGACGGGCCGGCTGGTGAAACTCTGGAAAGCCTGTGCCACGGAAGACTGGCCTTGGTTTGAGGGCAGTGTCACCTATGAGAATGCGCGTTTCAGTCAGGCTCTCATTCTCAGTGGCCAGTGGATGCCGAATCCTGAGGCGCTCGAGATCGGTCTCCGATCCCTCCGCTGGTTGGTGTCTATTCAAAAAACGCAATCTGGCTGTTATCGGCCAATTGGCAGCAATGGCTTCTACGCGCGAGATGGAGCCCGAGCGGACTTTGATCAACAACCGCTCGAGGCCCAGGCCATGGTGGCCGCCTGCCATGAAGCG
>CAMBPV010000012.1 GCA_945869695.1 Prosthecobacter debontii | reverse complement strand
TCTTCGCGGTGCCTTCGGGAATTTTTTCCGGCTCGGCGTTTACGTAATAGAGTTCGTCTTCGACCGTGAAGCTGGCGGGCACGTCCTTCATCACGGGATGATCGGCTTTCACAGCTTTCACGTCGAAGGGATGAATCCGGTCATGCCCGCGGGCTCCTCCGCCGACAATTTGCGCATTTAGCTCCGGCCAGCCGCCAAAGCCATACCAAGTGCCGGGATGCAGCATAACGATGCCTTTGCCTGCTGCGGCGAAATCGAAGAGCGCTTTGCGATACACGGCGGTGTCAAAGAATTTGCGGTTCACGCTGATGATGGCTGCATCGGCGTTTTTCAGTTCGGCGGCGGCTTGGTCGCGGTCTTCGGTGTAGTGGACGGTGAAGCCAGCGGCTTTGAGCGTGGCGACATCGGTGTTGCCGAAGAAGTCTTTGAAGTTATGCGAGGAACCGCCGCCGATGACGAGGACGCGTGTTTTACCGGCTTCCCATTGAACGGGTGAGGCGGGCACGAGCGGTCCGTCGCCCTTCGCGCCTTCTTTGGGGCCGTCCGGGGAGGGAGGGCTTCCAGCCATCCCTTTTGGCTGACGGCTGGAAGCCGTCACTCCTTGTTTGGCAGGTTCCGCGCTGGCGGTGATGGCGACGGTGCAGGGTGCGATGATGCTGCCGCTGGTTTCGAGCGTGAGCTTCTTGAGCTGCGCTTTTTTCTTCAAATTGACCGCGAGATAGCGCAACTGGCCGCGGCGCGTGAAATCGCCCGCGTCATCACTCAGCGGCACTTCGGCGCGGCCGATGTAGTCGGCGAAATGCTCGCCGTTCTTGAGGACGATGGACTCTTTGTCGCCGTCCGCGTATTCGACGTGCACGTTCATCGCCGGTTTGCCGATCGCGCCTTCACCACCGAAGGGCCAGGCCCAGCCGGCGACGCCGCCGAGCATGTGGAGGCTGGCCGCGGTGGCATTGGTGGCGATTTCGACCTGGGTGGGGAAATTGTCGGCCACGGTGCCTTTGCCGCCGCCTTTGAGCGCGATGATGCTGGCACCGGTCTGCGATTTTTCAGGGTCCATGATGAAGAATGGAACGCCATGCACGGTGACGTTGCCAAACTTGTGCAGCGTGACGGTTTCGTCCTTGAACTCCTCGCCGCGGAAGATGCCGACGCGGCTGTCGGCGTTGTAGGCGGCGCGCAGGTCGATCACGCGATACTTCTGGTCGCCACTGCCACAGATGAAGGCGAGGATGTCTCGCAGCACCTCGGGGCCGAGCGCGTCGAGCCCTTCCGGCATGAGGCTGCGGCGGGTGTTTTCACGCGTGGCGATGTCGGTCTTCTTAATCTCCACATCGCCGCCCTGGTTGCGCAGGTTGATGCTCGCGGCGTTTTCGCTGGTGATGACGCCGACATGCACGTCGCCGTTCTTTTTGGTGACGTTCCAGGCCCAGAAGCTTGGATCGACCTCGCGGTTCGGGTCCACGATGTGCACGAGCAACTCTGCCGGTCCGTGCGCGCCCATGCCGACGAGCGGCGGGGCCACGTCCTTGCCGATATCGCCCAGTTTGTGGCACACGGCGCAGGCGGCGGTGAACATGGCCTTGCCGTTGGCCAAATTGCCGGGCTTTTCGACCTCGGGTGTGAGTTTGGCGATGATTTCGTTCTTCGCCTTCGCGCCGGGATTGAGCTTGTCCATCATTGCATTCGCCTGTTTGGCGACGTTTTTGTTCGGATGCGTGCGCAGTCGCGCGACGTTGCCCGGGCCGAGGATTTTCGGCTCGATCTTGCCGTCGGCGATGCTGGCGAGCAGCGCGAGCGTGGCCTCAGGACGCTTCAAAACGGCGTCAAAGGCCTGCGTTCGTAGTTCGGGCTTCAGCCCGTTCATGGAAGTGACGAGAGCCATGGTATCTCCCTTTTCACTCAAAGCGGTTATGATCGCCGCTTGGAGTGCCTGCGGAGCGTCCGGACGGGCTAAAGCCCGAACTACAAGCTCAGCGGCGTCCCCTCCGACACCGATGAGCGCCTGCGCAGCGCCGATGCGGGCGTCGATGGACACAGAGGAGTCGTTGACACTCTTCATAAGACTCTCTTGTGCGACTGACATCTGACCGACCAAGTCCTCACAATTTTCCCATCTGGAAACGATGGGGAGCACAAGGCCCGCAAGCGAACTGCCCAGCAACTTCTTGAAAGCATCGAGTGGTGGCGGGGACTTTGCGATCTCAGAATTCATTCTTTGAGCAATCCCCCGAAGAATGGCGACTTTGAGGACATCAGCCCTTGCATCCGCGTTCGCGGCGGAGGTGATCAGCTTATCGGCGGACTTCGCGGAGGGCAGCAGGGCCGCGACGAGCCCTTCCACGCCTTCCGGTGCTTTGAGAGCCTGCGCGATCGTGTCGTCGGCGTGATCGACTGCGGCTGCGATCACCGCCGAGCGCGTCCAGTCATCCTGCGCGGATTTGAACGTGGCGAGCGCGTCGGCCTTTGATTCAAAGGTGCGCAGCGCGGAACTGCCCATCGTGCCCTTCGAGTCGGCGCTGTGGTGATAAAAACTGCCTGCGACGGGCTTCGCCTGCTTGTGCTGCACTTTCCAGACGCGGCCAAAGTAGTGGTCGCGGTCAGGACGCACCGCGGCATTCGCGGGTCCGTGGATCGGGCCACGGGTGTCGTTGTGAATGACGGCCTGGTTGTAGAAATCGACGACATACAGCGCGCCATCGGGGCCGACGCGGTTTTCGATCGGGCGGAACCACAGGTCTTTGCTGCGCATGAACTCGGTTTCCTCGCGGCCGGGCTCTTTGTGCGTGTTGTAGCTGACACCGTCCTTCTCCACGAACTGGTGATGCACGATGTTGAGCGTCGGTTCGGTGGTGAAGTAGCTGTAGTTCCACTTCGCGGGCCAGGCACCACCTTCATAGATGGCGCAACCGGCGGCGGCGGTGAACTGGCCGACCTGGTCGATCTGCACATAGGCCTGCTCCGGCCACGACATGGCCGGGAAGGTCTTCTGGCCGCTGATCATGCCTTTCCAGCTCGTGGTGCCGGGGATTTTGCCTTTGGCCAGCACATACTCCGGCAGCACGACGTGGAAGAACACGGTGCCGCTGGTGGGTTGCGTGAAGAATACCTGGCCGTCGGAGGTGATATCGAGGCCCCAGGTGTTGCCGCCGCGTGAGGCATACTGCTCGATCTCAGTGCCGTCGGGTTTGAAACGAATGACGCCACTGCCGATGCCGACCGCCGGTTTGTCGGGCGCGTTCACCGCCGTGACATTGCCGCCGCTGTAACCGTGAGAGGAGTAAACCCAGCCATCGAGACCCCAGCGCATGTTATTGATGACCGCATGAGTATCGCCCGTGCCGAGATTCGTGTAGAGCTTCTCACGCTTGTCCGCGACGCCGTCGCCGTCGGTGTCCTGGAGATTCCAGATGTCCGGCGCAGCGCAGGCGATGACGCCGTTTTTGTAAAACACGAAGCTGGTGACGAGTTCGAGCTTGTCGGCAAAGACGTGCTTCTTGTCCATCACGCCGTCGCCATTCGTGTCCTCGAGCCACGAAATGCGGTCGGTGGGATCGCGGTCGTATTTTTTCGTCCAGGATCCGCTGTCCTTCCACTTCTCCACGTTGAGCTCGCGGCGACCGTTCGGATACTCCGGTGTCTCGCAGACCCACAGGCGGCCTTTCTCATCCCAGTCGATGTTCATGACCTTGTTGATGAGCGGCTCGGCGGCCACGAGCGAGAGATCAAACTCGGGATGCACCTCGATCTTCTCCGCTGCCTTGCTCGGATGCGTCGGGCCGCCTTCGACGTAGCGGAGGTTGTCACCGAGTTCCTCGGGCTTGCAGAGTTCGTCCGCGTTTTCACGTTTGCCTGCCCAGGCGATGCCGCGCAGGAGCAGGGTGCGCATCGTGGGGTGGCTGAAGTTTTTGTGATAATGGCCGGGGATGCAGACAAAGGAGCGGTAGGCGTCCTTTTCATAGGTCCAGACCTGAGGCTGGACATCGTAGATGCTGACGACCTTGCCACCCTTGGTGATCTCCTCCGCGCGCTTGTTCGCCTTTTCGTTGCGCGTGCCCTGTGGTTTCGGCGTGTAGGCTCCGGCGAGGATGCGGCACTCTGGCAGCAGGTCCATGTCGTAGTAGATCTCGTCGTCCATGGCGAAGTTCGACATGTCCTTGGTGATCGGGTTCTCCTTATCGGTGAAGTAGAGGTGCATCGGACCTTCGAGCCACTTCGTCTGGCCGAAATGCCAGGAGCCGCCGATGATGCCCTTGAACCAATCGTGGTCCTTTGACACGGCACCGGCATGAATGGTCACGACGCCACCGCCACGAGCGATGAACTCGAGCAAATTCTTCCGCTCTTCACCGATCTTGATGTTCCCGGCCTCCTGCGCGTGGAGGATGAGCACGTCGGTTTTGTCGAGCTGCTCCTTGGTCGGGAATTCCATGCCGCCATCGGCCTTGGCTCCGCGCTCATTGAGCATCGGCACCCATTCCTTTAAAAACTGCGGGAAGTCGTGTGCGCCGGGGCCGTGTGATTTTTTGCCGGCGCGGATGAAGACGCGAAGCGGCTCTGCGGCCTCCAAGGAGAGGCAAAAAAATGAAAGGCAGAAGAGAGGTAGGAACAGTTTCATGGTTGGGGTGATGCTAATGAAGAGAACGGATGCTGGGAAGAAAATAAACGCACGGTGGTCTATCGGAAATGCACATGGATCCGCGTGCTCGGGCGGGGCTTGCGTTGATCCATTCTGATGGCAGATAATAGGCGCGTGTCACAGACCAACTTACCAACGCCAGCGCAGCTTTTCCGCAAGCTTGATGCGGGTCGGATTTCTCCGGAGCATTTTCGACTGGCGATGCAAGTGCATCAGCGAGTGCTGATCGACGATATCCAGGAAGCCGTGCGCGATCCTGATCTGTCCTGGTTTGATGAGGTAATGAACCGTCGGGCCGCGCGTCATTTGGAAAAGATGTATGGTGAGGACGTCGTGAGGGAGACGCTCACGGCGCTGTCCGAAGTGCCTGATTTTCCTCCGGCCGCTCAGATCTGGAATGCGGGACACAAGCTGTTACCGCTCTATGTTTTTTTCAGGACAAAACGGGCTCCCGTTTTTCGGATCCTGAAAATGGAAGTGCTTCCGCAGATGGTCGGAGTGGCGGTGGAATATGGGCGCTCCAAGAAGGGCCAGTGCATCAAGGAGGAGTTCACCCTGCGGCGAAACCGACAGGGTGAACTGATGATGGTGAACCGAGTGCGTTTATGAGAGATGCGCTTTCACGAAAGCCTTAACCGCTTCGGAGGTGGCAGGGAGAGGATGAGTCACCAAAGGTAAATGCTTCAGCTTTTCGAGCGAGGGGTGGGTGGGCTCGGTGCCTGTGGCTCGCTGGACGACTTCAGGGAACTTCGCAGGACTCGCGGTGCTCAGCACGACGCTGACTCCTTCTTTCGCCATGTCGGTGAAGGCACAGGCGGTGTGGGGATCGACCACGTATTGCCAGTCTTTCCACATCTGAGCGATCACGCGGACGATCTGGTCGTCATCCATTCGTGAGGATCGGATACCGACCGATTGAAGGTTGAGGGTGATCGCGCTGCCGGATTTGATTTGGGTCATGACCTCGCGGACTTTGGCGGGGTCCTGGTCGAGCATGTAATAAAGATAGCGCTCAAAATTCGAAGCGGCCTGAATGTCCATGCTGGGGGCAAAGCTGGGCGAAACTGCGCCTTGGCTATACTCGCCCGCCGTGAAGAATCGGTGAAGAATGTCATTTTGATTGGTGGCAACTCGGAAGGAAACACCGGGCAAGCCCATCTTTTGAGTGAGCCATCCGGCGAGGACGTTGCCGAAGTTACCGGTGGGGACAACGAACTCGACCTGAGCGCGCGCGGACTCGGGAAGACGGAGCCACGCCCAGATGTAATAAACGCACTGAGCCAACACCCGTGCGATGTTGATGGAGTTCACCGCTGAGAGATTCACGGACGCGGCGTAGCTCGTATCGCCAAAGATGTCTTTCACCACGCGCTGGGCATCGTCAAAGGTGCCAGGCACGGTAATGGCGAAGACATTGCTCGCACCGGTGCAGGCCATTTGACGCTCTTGCAAAGGAGCCACGCGACCATCGGGATAAAGAATGAAAATGGTGATGCCGTCCTGGCCCATGCAGCCGTGGATGGCGGCGCTTCCGGTGTCGCCCGAAGTGGCGCCGAGCACGGCGAGCCGTTTGCCTGATCTCTCGACCTGGCGTTTGTAAAGAAGGCCGAGAAGTTGGAGCGCAAAATCTTTGAAGGCGAGAGTGGGGCCATGCCACAGCTCGAGCACGTAGGTTTTCTCGGTGATCTTCCGGAGCGGGGCCACGTCGGGAGAGTCAAAACGGGAGTAGGCCTTCGCGGTGAGTGAGTGCCACTCTTCGAGAGAAATCTCGGGTGCAAAAAGGGAGAGGAACTCGGCGGCCAACTCGGCATACGAAAGAGAGGACCAGGAGGTGAGTTTGCCCGCGATGTCCGGCAGCGTTTCAGGCAGGAACAGCCCCGCGTCGGGCGCGAGTCCGGCCTCAACGGCTTCAGAGAAAGTGTGGGGCCGTGTTTGGCCGCGGGTGGAGAGGTATTGCATGGGCGATTTCAGCCCGAAAGAAAGCCTACGGAGGTTAAAACACAAAGGGCTTTTAACGTCCGTTTCCGTCGGGACGCGGCAGCTTTGAGACCTCTTCGGGTGTGAGTGCACGGTTGAAGAGGGCGACTTCGTCGAGGCGGCCTTCCCAGTTGGAGTCGTTATCGCTTCTGCCGCCCCAGAAGAGTTGGGGGGAGGTGGCGGCGGGCGCGGTGGTTTCGATCTCGAGTTGGCCGTCGAGGTAAACGCGCACTCGATTTTCTTCGCGCACGAAGGTGACCTGGTGCCATTCCCATCTCGGGATCTCGGTCCGACCCGCCACGATGTCCGCAGCGCCGACGCCGGATTGAAAGATCAACTTTCCAGTGTGGCCGCTCTGGCCGCCGATGCCAAGGTGCTCGCCTCGGACGCTCAGACTCTGATCATCGTCACGGGAATAGAACCAACCGCTCACCGCTCGGGCATCATGAGGCATTCCATTCCAGACCCAAACTGAAACCGAGTAGCTCGGCTTCAAATCCGCAGCCCGTGCTCGGAGTCGACCGCTCACAAAATGAGGTGCGCGATTCTTTTGCTCCGCCGGAGTGAAGGCCGGCGACTGAGGGCCTTCCAGGTAGTAGGTGATCGCATCTTCAAAGTGGGCATCTCGCTGGTGGCCACTGGCGTCGGCGGCGTGCGGTCCGGTGACCTCATCGAGACGCCAGTAGGCGGCGGGTTTCAGTCCGAGCAGGGCCTCGGTGGCGGGTCCTTTTTCCAGTTCAAAGGGGCGTCTCTTTTGGCCACTCACCGTCTCGAGGAGATGGATGGCCGACTGGGCAATCTTGGGCTCAGCCTGCACTTCCAGTCCAGCCGAGCGCGCCGCCCAGGTGTTGTAACCTCCAAAGGGATGTTGCTCAGGTGGCGGGATGTATCCGTCGCCTCCGTTGGCAAGTTCGATCACCATGTTGTGGGGCAGGGGACTGGCGGCTTTGATCTTCAGTCCGGTCACTGCGTAGGTTTCATTCGGTGTGGTGGCGATCCCAATGTCACCAATGCGCAAAGCCTGCACCACGATCTCCGTTTTTTGGCGCTCGTGCAAAATGAGTTGCTCGCGGGCATAGACTTCCGTGGGCGTCTTGGCCAAACGCTCGCCCATGGCCTCGACGGTCCGCTGGGCCCACTCGAATCGTTGTTTATCAGGCACCCGGTAGTTCAGGGTCAGGCGTTGCTCTGCCATGCTGAGGTCGGCGTTGTCCTGATACTTGATTTGGCCATAGGCTTTCATGGCGATGTCGAGCAGCCCTTCGCTGTATTCCTCGATGGTGGGCTTGGGGCGGTCCTTTTCGGGGATCTTGTAATCGACGCGGTAGATGTCGCCGCTGCATCCGTGTGACATGATGCCGACCATGTTTCCGTCCGGTGCGATGCGTTTCTTCAGGCCTTCAGAAAAGAGGCCGAAGTAGTCGGCGCTGATGTCCTTGTCTCCGAAGTAGTGCATGGAAAAGTTACCCATCACGGCGATGGGTTTTCCATCCTTCGTCTGGACCGAGAGGATCGAGAGATCCGGGTCTTCGGGTCCAGCTTCTCCTGTCACGTCATCCCAGTTTCTTCCCGCGTGCATGTTGGCGCGGACGGTCATGTTTCCGAAGGGATCCTCGGCGATCCTGTCTGGACGTCGGATCCACTGGCGGAGAGCGGTGAAATCTGCCGCATCTTCTTTGGCAAAACCCACCCGCGCAGGCTGGAGTGTTGATTGAGCCGCTGCGATGACCTCAACCAGTTTGTCTCGCAGAAACGGCACGTAAGTGGGGTCTGCGTCGGTGCCGAGGCAGGCGAAGGAGGAAGGCGCACTGTGGGCGTGAGTGGCGGAGATCAGGATGTGATCGGGGGCGATGCCACTGCGCTTCGCGGCCAATGCTTTGACTTCATCCAGCAAGGGACGCCCCATCATGCAACTGTCCACCACCACGATGGCGACCTCTGTTTTATCATCCTTCAGCAGGATCGCCCGGGCATGGATGCGGGTCTTGATCTGATTCACGTAACGGCTCAGCATCCCACCATTGGCCAGCACCGGGAGCTTCTCGGGAGTGATGTCGATCACGGCGGCTCCCGCTCGCAGCTCCGCACGGGCACTGACTGGGGCCGAGTGAAAACAAAGGCCAAGAGAGGCGAGTAGCGTCAGGGAGAAGCGTGATGACATGCCCACTGATACGGGCGTGCCTCCTCATTCTTGGCGAATCCCGCCAGAAAGAGTCCGCTCACTTTTTGATCACTGTGGAGAGGAAATGATAGAGCTCACCGGTGCTCGGATCATTCAGTGTTCCGAGGTTGGCATTGATTTTGGTGTGATTCGTTTCCCGCGCTCCGAAGAGCTGGACCGGAACACCCGCCGACATCAGCGCAGTGCTCAGGCGGAAGGCCTGCGCGGAGTTATCCGGATGCTCCGCCACATGCAGGATCAAAAAAGGCGGGATGTTCTTGCCCGGGGCGATGTGGGTGACGGCGGAAAAGTTTTTGTGCTTCTCGGGGTCGTTGCCGAATTTCTCGCGGTGACCCGACTTCGGCTGAGGCTGTCCATGCACGCGGCGTCTCGTTTCTGCCGTCTCGATGATGGCCGGCACATCATACGTGTCGCCATCCACGGCGATGCATCCTTTGAGGCTGCTGAAGGCCACGCCCTCCGTCTTGAGGTAACGATCATCCGTGCAGAGCAGCGTCGCGAGTTGAGCGCCGGATGAGTGACCCCCGACGATGATGTTCTCAGGGTCGCCGCCGTGTTTGGAAATGTTTCGGTGCACCCAGGCGAGGGCGGTGGCGACATCGCGGGTGACATCTTCCATCGCGACCTCCGGCAGCAGTCGGTGACTGGTGGAGACAAAGACGAACCCATGGTTGAGCAGCGCCTTCGGTTTTTCCTGAACGTTGGATTTATCTCCCGACTGCCAGCCGCCGCCATGGATCCAAAAGACGACCGGGAGTTTGTTGGCCTTCGGCGGTGAGTAAATGTCCAGCACCTGCCGGGCATGACCCTCGGAGCTGTAGCGGACATCTTTCTTGATCGCCGCCTCGACGGCAAAAGAGGGCGAGGCGGAGATGAGGAGAAGCGTGGTGGCGAGGAGCGTTTTAGTCATGAGTTCGAGAGGGATCCATCCATGCGGGGCAGCACCTCCACCACATCGGCGAGCACGCGGCCGTTGCCCGTGCGCAGTTCATTGCAGCGGCCATAGAGCACCTGCCCGGCGGTGGCGCCCAGCAGCTCTGCCAGTCGGGAGTCCACCGAGATGCGGAAGTATCCGCGTGGGTGGCTGGAGTGCGGGACTTGGAAGCGCTCGAGGATGGCTCCGAACGGAACGAGCCCCTCGAGCGTGAGTTTTTGAGCCTCTTCAGGCAGAGCGTCCAAATGGATGCCGATGGCACCAAACTCAACGGGCTTACCATCCTTGCGTCGATGAAGCACAGACGCACGCACGAGGTAGTTCCCGATCCTTGCCCGAGCCGCCACGTCGAGATCGATCTCGCACGCATGGTGCTCACGCAGCCTTGGCGTCATATCCTTGTCATGCACCAGCAGCGCGCGCTCTTGCTCCGCCAGGATCTCCGGCTCCACAAAGGTGACCCTCGGGCGCACACTGCCGATGCCGTAAAAAAAGATGAGCGGAGCCAGGATATCCTCATCCTGCCTCGGCGCTTCCTTGGCTACTGTCGATCGGGGGGCTGAGTTCACCTTAGGTGTAGCGTGCGTATTGACGATGCTGCGGCAGGAAGAACTCATGCAGGAGGCGGTCCACCTGAAGCAAACCCTCGCGCGTCAGCCGGATCTCATCGCCGTGCAGCTCCAGGTATCCATCCGTCTGCATGTGGCTGAGTTGCGGTGCAAAACGGGTCAGCGGATTCTCCCCAAACTTCTGCTGGTAGTAGGATGCCTTCACCGATCCCAACTTCAGCTTCAGCATGAACTCACGCACAAAACGCTCGTCGTGATTCGTCTCATAGGCGCGGTAGATCACCGACTTCCCCGCATCCAGAGCCTGCATGTAAGGCCCCACATCCGCTTGATTCTGGTAATGCACGCCGCCCAGGTGACCAAAGGATGCCACACCGCAGGAAAGAAGATCCGCGCCTTCCCAGAGGGAGTCACGGTAAACAAACTTGATCCGACTCGGGTCCTTCACCACCGTGTAGGCACTCGTCACCGTGTAGCCCGCCTTTTGAAATTCATCAAAAGCGTAGCTCACCCACGCACGCTTCGTCGGCCAGTCGGCCACGGGGGCCGTCACCTTTCCCTCCGCTTTCATCTGCTGATAGATGGTCGTGTTGAAGGGCACTTCCATCTGGTAGATCGTCACCGCGTCCGGCTGAAGCTCGATGGATCTGGCCACTGCCATTTTCCACTTCTCCTCCGTGTCATTCATCATGCCCGCGATGAGGTCGATGTTGATGTGCTCGAAGCCGAGGCTCCGGGCAAAACGGTAGGCCCGATCCACCTCGCCGGATCGATGAGCGCGGCCATTGGACTCCAGGATGTGATCGTCAAAGTGCTCCACGCCCAGGCTCAAGCGCGTCACCCCGATCTCGCGGATGCACTCCAGCTTTTTCTCGTTCAGCGTTCCCGGCTCCGCCTCGAAGGCCACCTCCTCCGCTTCATCCCACGGGATCAGAGCCTTCATGCGGTTTGTCAGCTCATGGAGTTGCTGCGTCGAGAGGTAGGACGGCGTGCCGCCTCCGAAATACACAAAGTGAGCCTTTCGGCCCGCGAGATACGGTTTCCGGGCGAAAGACTCCATCTCCTTCATGCCCGCATCGATGTAGGCGCGGATCTCGGAAGCGTTTTTGTCCGTGTAAACCTTGAAGTAGCAAAAGTGGCAGCGCTTCCGGCAGAACGGGATGTGGAAATACACGCCGAGCGGGATGTCAGCAGGTGCCGGCCTTTCGAGCACAGCATCCACCGCAGGCACCTGATCCTGTTTCCAGAAAGAGAACGGCGGGTAGTTGGAGACAAAATAATTCCCAGCTTCCGTGGCCTCTTGGGTAGGCTTGGAGTCAGGGGTAGATTCAGGGGCAGTGACCATGATAAATTGGGAGTCAGGGATCATCCCCGACCGAGGTTGCAAAACCTAGACGAGAAAACGAAGGGAACTACCAATTCGTACAGACGGCAGTCCCGGGTTTGGGGAGACGGGGAAGGAGGCCGTTTGCGGTGGTTGACGGTGGTTGACGGTGGTTTTCAGCGGTTGACGGTGGTTGGCTGAAGGGAACCGGGACTGCGGGACTGGGAGTGACGGGTTGCAGCCGTCATCCACCCGGTGCTGCGCTCGGAAGAGTATGGTCACCACCGTCCAATAGATCACCATCGTCAGGAGGTTTCCGTACGTTGTTCGCGGTTCCCTTCGGGGCTGCGCAGCAGCTTGTCAGGAACGCCCATCCCAACCAACGCACGCTAAAAGCGTGAACAACGTACCCGAACCCCAATTCTCCAATTCTCCAAGTCCCCCCAACCGCCTCCGCCCCCACCACCTGAGCGCGATGATCAGCTCATTCAACCGCATCCGGGTCGGCAAAAGGTGGAGAACGGACGGCGACCCGCCATCGAGGGACGGCTGCGCGGTTTTGCATCTCGGCAGCGCCGTGTTGCCAAGTCGCGGCGGCGTGTTGCGAAGTCGCAACGGCGTGTTGCGAAGTCGCAGCGGCGTTCTGCGAAGTCACTGCGGGGGCGTATCCGAAAGTTTGTGTTTCGGGGATTTGGTTATGTTTTGGTCTGGGGGTGTTTTTTTGATTGAGCACAGACACCCCTTCACCCCCTTGCTCGGAGGTTGCAAAAACAGGCGACCGCCTAGCCCTCCTTCGAGGAGGCAAAGTGCGCCTACCGTTTGTGGTGGTTTGCTGAAGGGAACTGGGAATGGTAGACAGTGGGGGCTTTCCTTTTGACGGAGATCTTTTTGCAGGATTGGAGTCTGCGGGATGAGGCGGGGAGCCGAAAGGTTAAAAACCTGTGACACTTTCTGGAGACGGAGAAGGAATGTCTTTCCAAAGATATTCACTTATGTTAATAATTTCGGGTATCCGCTGGATGGGCGGATTTTTGGTTTTCTGCCTTTTTTTGCATGTCCCGACACAATCACCGACTCAGTTACCGGAAACGCAGGGAGAAGGCGGTGGCGCGGGGTAAGCCGGCGGTGAGGCGGAGGTCGGATGTGCAGGAGGAGGAGTCGCTGCTGTTCTGGAAGCGGCTTTTTGCGGGGGTGTTCCTGTTTCCGGTGGCGGTGATTTCGGTGTTTACGATCGTGGAGATGCTATTTCGGGCGACTCAGGAGGATCACTTTTGGCGGACGGATGAGTTTCTGTTTTTCACGGTGGGCTGCCTGATGTGGGCGGGGGTGTATTGGGCGGGATGGCGGCCGATGCGGTCTTATGTGTTTGCGCATGAGTTCACGCACCTGCTGGTGGCGAAGGCTTTTGGCGGGAAGATCTATGACTGGAAGGTGTCGGCGGAGGGTGGCTATGTGGAGACGAACAAGTCGAACATCTGGATCACGCTGGGCCCTTACCTGCTGCCGTTTTACACGCTGGTGGTGCTGGCGTTGTTCGGGGTGGTGGGCCGTTTTGTGGACATGGAGGCGTGGCAGCCACTGGCTCTGGGGAAGTGGGTGCTGCACTACCGGTGGGCGTGGGTGATGTATGGCTCTGTGGGTTTTACCTGGTGCTACCACCTGACGTTCACGGCGCATACGATCCATGCGGAGCAGGGTGACCTGACTCGGAATGGTGAGTTTTTCTCCCTGATGCTGATTTTCATCGTGAATCTGGGGCTGATCGCGCTGCTGTTTGTGGCAGCGTCTCCGCTGGTGGATTTGGAGGATGTGTGGCGGACGTGGTGGGGCGTGGCGCAGAACTCGTGGATCCTGCTGAAGAGCTTGTTCGGCCCGACGTCGCAGTGGTGAGGGGTGGGCACAAAAAAGCCTGCCGCCGGGGACTCCGACGAAAGGCTTTTCGGGTGAGGGTTACTTTTTGCCCTTGGGCAGGATGACGTCTCCGAGGGCGAAGACGGGGCCGTAGATGGCGTAGATGAGGAAGCCGACCATGACGCCGAGGATCATCATGGTGAGGGGCTCGATCAGCTTGTCCATGGAGTTGGCGAGGCCGTCGAGCTCTTCTTCGTAGTCGTCTGCGATTTCATTGAGCATTTCCGTTCCGGTGCCGGTCTCGGAGGCGAGCTCGATGAGTCCGCAGAGATTCCGGCCGTCTGGCCCGAGCCAGTGGGACTCCATGAGGAAGCTCTCATGGAGGCTGCGCCCGAGGGCGATGTGATCCCGGAGGCGAGAGAATAGGTTTTTGTAGTGGTAGTGCCAGGTGGCTTCGGCGGTGATCTCGAGGGCGTTGGAGAGTCGGACATTGGACTCGACGAGCATGGCGAGGGTGCGGAAGCCCATAGAGGCGGCGGATTTTCGGACGAGGATGCCGATGACGGGCATCTTGATGAACAGGTCCTGCATCATGTGGGTGCTGGCGATCTTTCCCCAATTGGAGAAGAAGAAGTAGAGCCCGATGAAGGGGACGGCGGCCATGTAGGGTCGATGCAGGAAGAGGTCTGAGAGCCAGATGAGGGCCTTGGTGCCCATGGGGAGCTCTGCCTTGAAGGAGACGAAGAGCTTCGACATGGCGGGCACGAGGGTGAAGCTCATGACGATGACGACGACGACACAAAGCACAATAACGACGGCGGGGTAGATCATGCCGTTCTTGAGCTTTTTGATGATCTTGGATGATTTTTTCTGAGCAATACCGATCCGGCGACAGACGCGTGGGAGCTGGCCCGCTTCCTCTCCGGCGATGATGAGGGAGAGGATCTCGTCGGGAAAGAGGTCGGGACGTTTGGCCATGGACTCACTGAGTTTTTCACCCATGGCGAGGCCAGTGACGAGATCGGCGATGAGGCCTTTGTAGGTGGCGGACTTGACGCGGTTGGTCTGGAGTTGGAGGCTCTTGACGATGCCGATGTTACGGTCCAAGCAGCGACCAAGACCTGAGAAGAAGGCGGCGCAGTCGTCGGAGGTGGGGCCTGCGGTGGTGAGGCGCTGAAGTTTTTCATCAACGCCGGTGACGTCCTCGATGACGGCGGTTTCATTGGCTGCGAGTCCACAGCCGATGAGGGCTTTCTCGTGGGTATCGGTGTCGATGAGCTGAAGGCTGGTCTTGCCGGTGTTGACATTGGTGACCTTGACTTTTTTGAGCATGGCAATGGGGGAGTGAGTGATTTACTTCAAAAAAGGACGGTAGGCCGTGACGGAATTGGTGTGACCCGCTCCTGCGTCGGAGAAGCCGGCGGAGTTCAGGGTGACGTCGCAGGTGGCAGACTCCATAGTTCCGAGGGAGTCCTCATCGGCAGTGGAGCCGGGGGTGAGGGTGATGTCGGCGACGATGTGGGGGAGCATTCCGGTGCCGGTGGTGGAGGGGACGAGGTTCAGGACCTCGGCGGGTGTGAGTCCGAGCTGCCAAAGACGGACGGCGTTTTCCTGATAGTTCCGCGCGACGGCGACGCGCCAGGTGATCTCCTCCTGAGCCATGATGCTGGTGGAAAGGGAGACGGCTCCGGTCATGCCAACGGCGAGCACGGCGGAAGCGGCGACGACTTCCATGAGGGTGTAGCCAGCTTTTTTGAATTTCTTTATGATGATCATGGCGGTGTGGGGAAGAAGTAGTTTTCCATCCAGGCCTCGCGAGGAACGAGGGTGCTGAACTTGGGTCCGGTGGCACCCGCGGGCTCAGGGTTGTTATCGGGTGCAAAAGTGAGACGGCTGGCGGCTCCGCTGCCGGAGCGCTTGACGGTCCAGTTGGTCATGACGCCGCCTGTGAGAGTGACGCTTTTTGTGACCGGGCTGGGGAGAAACATGGTGATGGTGCGGTATTGATTGATCAGGACCATCCGCCACCGGGCTGCAGTGGAGCTGACAGATGAGCCAACCCAGAACATGTCGAGGGGAGATGCATTGGTGTCACCCACCGCGAAGACGATGCGGCGATTGTTCTCATGGGCGCAGTGCATGTACCGATTGTAGCCGGTGGAGACGCTGGTGAGGCCTGCAATGATGATGGGCGGCATCAGGGCGGCGGCATCGTAGGCGGTGGTGCCGACCTGACCTACGAGGACGATCTGATCAAACGATGCGTTTAGCCGCAGGTGAGTGAGGTTGGCGTGATCGAGATTGATGTAGAGGATGCGGTAGGGATTCGGGAAAGCGAGGGGGGATGTGTCATAGGTGGGCGGCATGTAGGGAGGTAGATTCCCGGTGTCCGAAGGGTTGTAGTGAATGATGTAAACGGGGTCGGTGGGGGCGCCGATGGGATCGTTCGAATTGATTTCGGTGAAGCCCGTTCTGCCGGCGGTTTGCTCCCGGTCCATGAAGTGCCAGAGGGAGTTGTCGGGATGAGTGGAGTTGTTGATCACATCCAATGAGCCAGCGAATAGATCACTGGTGGTGATGGTTTCGGCATTGGGACCGAGGGTGGATCGGACGGCAGGAAGGTTTGAAGGGGGAATCTTGTTGGCCGAGGTGTCTCGTGCGTAGATGCGGCGATCCGTGTGCTTTTGGATGTAGAGATTATCCGAGTAAATCCGCATCTCGAGTGGGCTGGGTGTGCTGGGTGCAAATAAGGAATCGGGATCTCGGATGACCGTGCGTCCGAGGACGCGAATCCGGAGCGGCCCGGTCGGGCTGTCTCCAATTTCGATCTGTCCAGCGGCGGCGGTAGGTTTTCGGAAAACGACCAAGCCGTCACCGCTGAGAGTGGGGGGAAAACTCTTAAGGAAGGAATACGCAGAAAATGCGTCGATACCTCCGTAAGCATTGCCTGCCCCGTCCAAGGCTGCGGGCCTGACGGTGCGCTCGGTGGCTATGAAGGAGCCAGAAGGGCGGAGACCCCCATAATTGTAGGGGTAAGCAGTGGTCTGCTCCGAGGGGATCTGGTTAGGGGTAAAGATGCGCATGTTCGTCCACCCATCTGAGGTGTGAATGCCACCCCAATCATCGGGGAAGAGCCCAACGAGATCCGCCGCAACGGTGGTGCTGGTGAGGAAGGTTTTCTCCAGCATGAGTTCCTGATTGAAGGACTTGGAATTTTCCATGGCGATGCGGCGCTTCATGAATAGATCCATGTAGCTGGACTGCGTGGCGCGGTTGGTCATCAGAGAGGCGGTGCCAGCAATGAAGAGGGTGGCGACCAGCATGATGAGCAGGGCGAAGACCATGAGGGTCCCACGAGGGGCTGGTAGAGTGGAAGCGTGGATCTTCATGGAGCTCTCACAGGGCAGGGAACATGGGCACCGTAAACATGAAAGAGGTGCGACCACCTTGGTGGTTATAGACGCTGCGAGGATCAGCGGCTGCGAAAGACGTGCTACTCACCTGCTCTAAATCGCGTGCGCCCGGGTCTGGCCACCAAATGAAATAGAAGGGGCGCTCGGCGGCTCTTTTGAAACGCTGAATGGTGCTGGACTCGTCATTGGCGAGGCGTGCCTCGCGCTCGAAGGTAACGTAGGTGGGAGTGAAGGAGTCTGCGGTCGGATTCTCGCTGGGAGTGTAAAAAATGTCGTAGTACATCGGCCCCGAAGAGTCGGTGTAACGTTTTACGGATACGTAGTGACCTGCGGGGTTGGTGATCCTCTGCACATCGATGTCATAGGTGGCGGTGACTTTGAGTTCATTGGCGACCCTGCTGTAGCCGAGGACAAAGATGGTGGAATTGGGCGTCAGAGTGGCGAAAGCGCGGTTATCCGAAAAGTGGGCGCTGGGAATGGTGAGACGGGAGGTGAGGTGGGCGTCGAAGTTAGCCGTGGTGTCGAGCGAACGATCAGTGCCGGGAATGTAGGGGATGGTGCTGGGGTGGTAGGGATTTGCGACATTGGCAGCGCGCCCGAGGCAGTAAACGGCGGTGGCGCTGATGACGTCGGAGTGGAATTGCTCGCGGAGTTTTTCTGCGAGGGCGACGGCACCGTAGTTCGGGGCGGTGTTCACGGTGATGGTGGTGCCACCCATCCCGTAATACGTGGATAAATTGGTTCCGACCGTCGCCGTCACGACAGAGGAGGCGCGGGGTTGATTCCGCACGAGCGACCCAAAGCCAACGACGACACCCCCCATGACCATCGCTGTGAGGGCGAGGACGAGGAGGAGCTCGATGGAGGTGTAACCCTGCTTGAGTCTGGGATTCATGAAAAGGGGAGAGGACTATTTGGCCGCCGGAAATGTTTCCTGGGCCGCGGGAGGTGGGTTGGTGCTCACGGGGGTGCCAAAGATTTTATCGACCAAGGTATTGAGGTCAGGGCCTGCCGCGGCCGGAGCGGTCTCGCGGAGCGCAGGTGAGGCGGGAGCCGTATCGTGGACCACGACGGCACGCGAGACGGTGACATTATGGGATGCTTTGAGTTTCGGCGTTTGCACGATGTCCATCTCTGCTTCTTTGCCAGGGGTTCCCTCGGCCCCTACACTACTGCCAGGTAAGCGATGCAGAACACGGGGAGATACATCAGTCTGAATCATAAGACGGCGCGGCTCCTGGCCGGTCGGCTTTTTCTCCACCCAAGCCATTTCGATGTAGTCGGGGGTGACGTCACGCACCAAGAGTTGGACGGATTGATTGCTGATGATAGGGGGAACCAAGTCACCTTTCTTGAGGATGAGATCACCGAGCATGACCCATTTTTTGGCGGATGATTTTCCGACGACTTTCATGGAGCGAAGCTTTTCCGAGACGCGAATTTCCTCGCCGGATTCGTTTCGCTTATCTTTGTCGTCGAGGACGCCGCCAAAGGGGGTGGCCTCGGAGGCCTTGATCAGATCGGGGGCCTTTTCGTCCGGCATGATGAGGACGTATTTGACCTTGCCATCGGTTTGCTCTTCTTCGAGCTCATCGTCCTGAGCCCGTGCGGCAAAGGATGTCGAAAGAAGGAGGAGGGTGGTAAGTAGCAGTTTTTTCATTGGGGTGAAAGAGATGGGTTGCTGGGTTAAGCGCCTTTGACTTTGGCCTCGGTCGGATCAGCATTGAGATTGATGATGGGGACCTCGATGGAGAGCTCCACCCGCACGCTCTTCGGGTCTTTTCCCGGGGTGATCCGGCAGATGGTGATCCTCGCCAGGGGCACCTTTTTCTCGATTTCACCAAGCCAGTTCAAGGTTTTGGAGTACTCGTCCTCAGCGATGATGGCGGCTTTGATCACACGGGCGAGGACGTTGCCGGTTCGGCTGACCTTGGCCTCGAACTTTTGGGAGTCCACGTAGAGGCTGGAAGCGCGGATACTGGATTGGATGGCCTCCTCGATGTCTTGGCCGGTCTGAATGCTGTCGATAATGGGCGTCCAAGCGGCTAGGAAACGCAGGATCTCCTCGGATTCGGCGGTGACTCTTTGGAGTTTGATTTCGGAGGTCTTTTTGGCGCTGTCAGCCGATATGGCTGCATCCTCGGCAGCCCGAGCACTCTTGCGCATGGCCGCGGCTTTTTTGTGCACCATCTGTCCGCCGTAAACGATGGCGGCGATGAGAGAGAGCAGGAGGATGCAGGCGATTTGTTTTCCGTTCATAGGATCTGTTTTCTAGAGTTTGAGGCGGCTAGCGTGCCTGCCAGACGAGATTGGAGCGATAGTCGATGAGTCCGTCTTTGATCGATTGCTGGGGGCTGTAGGCCCGGTAGTTGAGCTGCTCGATGTTGGTCTGGATGGTCTGAACCTGCTGGATGGAGGAGCCCATCATTTTCATGCTGAGGACGAGCTGATTGGGCAGTTGCTCATTCCTCTCAAGGATGACCTCAGTGAGCCGAGTCTCACCCGTGACCGAGCGGGCAATTCGCACGGCGATGGGCTGAACCGCGCGTGTGCCCTCAACCCATTTGGCGACTTCATTGGCACGAGCTGTTTCAAGGGTAATGCCTTGAGAAGTGCCATCATTCTTTTTGGTCTCCTCATCGTGTTGGCTCTTGGTTTGCTCGAACTTGATCTTATCGCTCTTGGCTGCGCCGTAAGAAATGATGTCCATTGTCACAAAATAGGTGCCAGCTACGAGGGCGAGATAAAATGCGAAGGGGACAAAGCGGAACGAGTTAGGCAGTCGCCTGGAGGTATTCGTCCTCGGAGTTTTGAAATCGTGGCAGAGGTACTGGCTCATTTGAGTGGGGCGCTGGGGTTAGTGAATGCCGATGACCTGCCAGAGCAGATCTTCATGGGTCAGATCGCGTGCTCCGACTTTTTCAAGTTGGGACATGAGGTCTTGGCGGAACTTGAGGTCCTGACCATCCGAGATGTAGAAGACGGGTGTTCCCGGTGGTGCTTTGGCCACAAGGGGGCTGATGATCTGAAGGGCGGTGTCCACGGCCTCGAATCCGAGGCCGCTCCGGCAGCGGAGGTCTTTCCATTGACCTTCCTGCTGAGCCAAGGCGGCGATGGAACCTTCGCAGGCACCGATGAGGACAAAGCCGCTCGGGTTGGCGCCGTGTTGATTGGTGTAGATGCTGTTGATGGCATATTCCATCATGGCGAAGAGTCCACAGCAGACCCGCGCAGGGCGAAGTCCGACGGTCTTCAGGATGTCCTCTGAGACTTTTACGAAAGCTTCTTCACAGGCCAAGAGCATGCTTGCCGTGGTCTCGGGGTGGTGACAGAGGGCGTAGCGCTTACCCCGGTCATACTTGGGTCCAAGAACGGCACGGGGGTTCGTGCGGAGCAGGTGGATGCAGTTGTCACCACGCATCAGATTGTTTTCCAAACTGATGATGAAACGGTTGTTTAGCGAAACGACACACCATCCGCCCTCGGTCATGGCACGCCATTCCTCGGCGCGTTGGGAGGCGATTTCTGCAAAGTCTCCGTCCTGAAGTCCGCCTTCTTCAAACTTACCTTTGCGGTTGAGACCGCGCCAGCTTGTCTGACTCCGACTGATGCTCAGCAAAAGACCTTTTCGGCCATCTCCACGTTTGCTCCATGGGATGGTTGGATCGTCCGCATCGGGTTTGAATGCGGAGAAATTGAGGACGCTTTTTATTTCTTCAAACAACATATACAGACGTTAGGTTTTCTTTGGACAGGAAATCGTAGACCTCGTGCTCTTGGTAGCCGGTCTGACGGGTGGTGGTGGGCTTCCATCCGTCTGAGACGCGGTTTTGCAGGCAGCGGTCGAAGCTCATCATTCCACGCGTGAATCCGGCTCCGAGCTCTTGCTCGAGGTTCTTGAACTCGGAGCGGCGGATCAGGCCGCAGACGGAGTCGTAGGGGAGGAGGAGTTCGTGGATCGGGAAGCGTTTTCCTTTGGCCTCGTCGAAGAGGAGTCTCTGGCATAGAATGCCGCGGAAGCAGTCTGCAAAGGAGTGCGTGGCGTTTTCGATACGCTCACTCGGGATGAGTTTCAGATAACGCTGAACCGTCTGTGCCGCGGATGAGGTGTGGAGAGTGGCCACCACGACGTGACCGGTCTCAGCGGCCTGTAGGGCGATCTCAGCGGTCTCGCCATCTCGAATTTCCCCCACCATAATCACGTCCGGTGCCTGACGAAGGGCTGCGCGGAGAGACTTACCGAAGTCGAGCTCGTCGGAGCCGATTTCACGTTGGGAAACGAGTGAGGGCAGGCCGGGAGGATAGAGGTACTCGATCGGATCTTCGAAGGTCAGGAGATGCTCCTGACGGCGCTTGGCGCGCTCCATGATCATGGATGCGATGGTGGTGGATTTACCGGAGCCTGTCGCGCCGCAGACCAGGAAAAGGCCGTTTTTGGCTTCGAGGAAGGCTTTGATGGCAGCGGGAGGAACCATGAGCTTGCTGATATCAGGGATCTCCTCGGGGAGGAGACGCATGACCCAGCGTGGGCGCCCGCGGGTCACCATGCGATTCACACGGTAGCGGCGGTTTCCGAGGGTCATGGCGTAGTCGATACAGCCGGGGGTAAACTCCAGTGGACGCTCAGGCTGATAGACGAATGAGTCGAAATAGAGCTTTCCATTTCTCCGGTAGGAGAGCTGCTCCCAAGGAGTGATGTAAAAGTCACTAACTCCTGAATCCTTCGAGAGGTGAAGCATTCGGTAGCCTAGTTGACTGCGTTCGTGGATGTCTTCCATAGTGGTTTCTGGATTCGGAGAGTTAGCGGTTCGGGACGAATCGGGCTCGGAGTCTGGCCTGAGCGGTGACACCTTCGTAGATAAGGAAATTGGTTCCATCGACCACGCCGGTTCCGGGATTGAGAGTCTCCCAGGAAAGCTCAAGTCGGTAGCTCACTCCGCCGATGTCCACGGTGAAGTTCGTGAGCGGACTCCTGAGTTCCACGATGTCGGCACTGGCCAGTAGATCGGATGAGTTTTCGGTGCTGACGAAACCGAAGTTGATGTTTACGACTCCCGATGAAGCGGGATTCGTGAGGTTCAGATTCAAGGCGAGGGCGGCGCTTGTGGCTTCACTTTCATTGAAGGTATTACCGTTCAGCATCTGGAGATTCCCGAGGGAAAACCAAGTATTGGGTGCAGCTCCCGTGAAATCTGTCTTCGTGAAGGTGAGCGTGTTTTTGACCCCTGCATCAAGGAAGACTCCGCCGCCCAAGTCGAGCTGAGTATTCCCATGCTCGAAAGTGGAAGTCGGGTTCCCATTGGTCATCGTCTGGACCAGATTGGACCCACCGGCAGCATTGCTCCAAGAGCCAACGGCACCTCCTTCAAATGAGGACACTAACTCGTAGTAGGTGCTCGTGACGTTTCCGCTATCGATGAATTGCGCCGAATCCAACGAGAGGTTCCGAGCCGCTAAGGTCATCCCAGAGGTGATGGTCACCGGGGTGCTGTAATCGATCCAAATCCCACTGCCGTTGATTTGATATTGGATCTTTGATTTCACGGGATGCGCGCCATTGCGATCGATCGTCACGGTGGAGGGAAGGCTTCCGCCTGCGAAGGTGCCTCCGGGAGGGGTGAAGCTAGGGCTAGGCAATACCGTGGCGGGCGGGGGGCCGGATCCACTTCCTGTCGTGGTGCTTGTTCCGCTGCCACTGGTGGTTCCTGAGCCACTTCCTGACCCCGACCCTGACCCTGTTCCCGTAGCGGTTCCGCTACCGGTGGTTGTTCCGGTGGTGCCTGAACCCGAGCCGGTGGTCGTGCCTGGGTTTAATTGCTCAGGATTGAAGTAGTCTTCGTTCCCATTGGGATTGACATAAGTGGGATTGCTGTAAGCGAAACCGGGATCGGTTGTGTTTCCCCATACCCAGCCGAGGCCGGTGCTGTTGAACCGCTTTCTTCCGGAGTTGCTTCGGACCTCCGTGCCAAAATTGGTGTCCGACAGCGCCTCGTCCAAGTAGAACTCATCCACTCCTGAACCCGATCCGGATGTGATCTCGAAGCGCCTTTTGGCTGTATTCCACCGAGCGCGGCCCGTGACTCCGGTGGCAAGGGCTCCTGAGCCTGTTCTCGCTCTGAGCCGTATGTCGACCAACCGGCCTGAAGCGTTGCCGGCATGTTGCTTGGCGTCATCGTTCCTTCTGACCTTCTTCAGTTTATCGAGCACGGCCTGGGGAGTCGATGCGCCAGATAAGCTTCCGCCATCACTCAAATAGATGCCCACGAGTTGGTTAAGCATGATGACGTCGGACTCGAGCTTCCGATTCTTCACGCCGGATGGGATTCCTCCCATCATGTGCACGGCCACGGTGGCGAGCAGACCAACCACGGCGACCGAGATCACTAACTCCATCACTGAAAAACCGCTGGTCCGCGCAGCATGGCTGCGCGTCCTGAGTTTTGAGTTGATGAAAAGGCCGTCTCGCATTTTATGAAAAATACAATAAAAGAATATAATTACAAGTTAAATGAATGAAAAATGTTTAAAAATATGGTTGAGCTGGTTTTGAGCATCTCGGTTCTAATGACAACCTTGAGTTTTCTTGATTTGAAAAGTGTTTGTGGACCCAAATAATAATAGAAATAAAAATTTCGATAAAAACTAGTTGTCGAACTCTCAATCATTGAGTATAATTACCATAGTTTGCAATAAAATTTATGCGCCACTCACTTACGCTCTCCCTCTTCGCCGTTGGCTGTGTCCTTCACGGATCGCTGCAACACGCCCGCTCGCAGTCATTCGGCGACCCCCAATTCAAATTGACCTCACCTCAATATGAGGCAGAGGCAGCTAGGCTCCGAACGGCCGAAGCTCAACAGTATGACTTTTCGAAAGCGATGCTTTCAGATGTTTTGCGCTTCCTAGCGACGGATGCAGGCATCTCGTTCTTTTCTTTGCCTGATGATAGTCCTGAGGGGGCCCGGCTGATCACCTTTTCGATCAAGGCCAGCGCATTTCAAGTCTTGGAAACACTCTGCAAAGCAAATGCCTTGGCGCTGATACCAGATGGAGGGATCTGGTACATCCGCCCGGCTGATGACCGCGAATTGTTGGGTAAACCCTATACCATCAGGTTCAACGCTCTTGAAAAAGTGGAGAAGGTCAATTTGGGCGTTAATGCAGGTGGCGGCGGAGGTGCTGGTGCTGGTGTTGGCGGCGGAGCCGGAGGAGCGCCAGGCATGACGCTCGATCTACAAGGTGCCCAGGAAACCTTCGCTCCCAGCCCAAGCGCGATCATCAACGACATCCGTCTTATTTTGGACCTTACTCCCCTCGCGGCCGATGGCACAGACCCCTTGATGCAGCAGGGCATTGGAGGACCGGCTGCCAGGAACGCAGACTCAAGTGGAGGAAACTCAAACCAACTGAGCGACACGCATAGACCCAAGATCATCTGGAAGTCAGACTCCAACACACTCTACGTTGTCGCCACAAGGCTTCAGCACATGTGGGTCGAAGGTTACCTCGAGGCTGCGGATAAAGTGCAGCCTATGATCGCGATCGAGGTTAAGTTTATCGAAACCGCCAGTGATCCGAAGCGCGAGTTTGGTATCGATTGGACGGGAACGCTGGGTGAGAACGGCACTTTCAGGCAGGTCGAAAGCTACGACTTGGGCGAGATCGATCCCGTAACTGGAGTAGCTACCTCACGTCCGGTTATTGAGAGTACCCGACAGCAGAATTCCGGAGGAGGGTTTCGGGGTGATCTATCCAATCTTCAAAACTTCCAAAATCTGACGGAGTTCGCGCGGAACGTTGCCGCTCCTGAGTTAGGTATTTTGAGCGCGACTGACCTGAGCGTTAGGCTTCGTGCCCTTCTCAGAGATGAGGACACCAAGACGGTTTCGTATCCCCGGATGGTCACCATGAACAATCGCGAAGTGGCCATGCGGAGCGTCGTCAACCAACCGGTGCTTGCCGCCTCCTCCTCATCGAGCGCTGTCGGTGGTGCGACGACTGCATCAGCCGTTTCTTACCTTCCGATTGGCACTGTCCTGAGCATCCTCCCCAAGAAAATGGGTGATGACAAAGTGCTCCTCAACATTGCGGTGACTCTGTCCAGCATCATTGGCAACGAGGTGCTCCAGGGTAATCCTTACCCGATCGCCACCTCCCGCGTTTACAGTGCTCCGGTTGAGGTGGATTCCGGTTACACCGTGGCCATTGGTGGCTTGGACGAAGCACGCGAGAAAGAAGGTGAAACGGGAGTTCCCGGGCTGAGCCGAATCCCCGTTCTGGGCTGGGCCTTTAAATACAAGAGCAAGGCCCGGAATCACAAAAACCTGATGCTCTTCATCACTCCTCATTTGATCGATGCTCGTGACGGCGGTCTGCCGACTGAGCCTCAGGCCGTGATCCCTCTGAAGCCCGGGTCTGAAATCGCCAAGCCCAAAATCGACTCAGCCACCGGCGAGCTCGTGGGTGGCGTTGGGGCCGTGACGGAATCCGTGAAATACATGAAGAATGAGTCCGAGAGGCTCTACCGCACCATCGATGAAGGCCGTGCGACCCCTGAGGAGAGCAAAAAGCTCACCGAGTTGAGGGCTGCCGTTTCCCACCTCCGTGAAGAGGTGAACCGATTGATGATTTCCAATCCAGATCGCACGGCGGAACTGAGCATGGCTGACCAGGATCTGAAGGCAGTCTCCAGCCAAATCGGAGAAATGCAGCGGAAGACATTCGCGCGGAAATACTTCTGATTCACCCGGGGTCATCAAGCCTCTTCGAAATGCCTCAGCCTCTCCGGGCTGGGGCATTTTGTTTGGGGTGGGTCATGGACAGATCCGTGTTGAGGTGAGCGGTTCCCGATGATCTAGTCGGAGGTGATCTTTGTCCGCCGCCTGTTTTTTTTCTTCTTTGGAATGCTTTCGATCACGAGTTGTGATCGCTCGCTCGTGCCCCAATCGCCCGCCTCTGGTTCAGAGTCCAAAGGGGATGGAAGCGTCTGGCGGGTGGAAGGAAAGAACGGAGGGCGTCTCTACCTGTGTGGGACAATCCACCTCCTGAGAGAGCAGGACTACCCCTTGCCCGCGGCTTATGAGAAAGCGTATGCGGACTCGCAGCGCTTGATTCTGGAGTTGCCTCCGGGGTCGAGTGCAGGGGGCGGGATGGTGGCAAAGATGCAGGGGCTCGGAACGCTACCGAAAGGGGGCTCACTCCGAAGCATCGTGGGAGATTCCATGGCCAATCAGGTGAGCGAGTGGGCAAAACGGAGAGGTCAGCCTGCGGAACTGCTTGAGGGCTATCATCCTTGGTTTGTAGCGCTTCTCATTGCGGCCGTGGAGTATGATGCTCTCGGGGCACAGCCGGACAGGGGGGTGGACTCCTTTTTTGAATCCCGAGCTCAGCGCGAGCAAAAACCGGGAGAGGGATTGGAAACCGTCGATTTTCAGCTCGGTTTGTTTACATCCTTGAGCGCTGACCAACAGGAGGACCTGCTGGAGCAGACGCTCAATGAGATCAAGACAATGTCCTCTGAGTTCGGAAAAATGATTGGGGCCTGGCGAGACGGGGATCTTGAGACGCTGAGCCAAATGCTCTTTCGGGAGGCTGATCAGTATCCGGAACTGATGGATGTGTTTCTCCATCACCGAAACCATGCCTGGATGCCAAAGTTAGAACAAGTTTTACAGAGCCCTGACGTGGTGATGGTGCTGGTCGGCACCGGCCATTTTACGGGGGAACAGGGCCTCATCGCGTTGCTGAAAGCGCGAGGTTACTCGGTCGAGCGATTTATCGGAAAGGACTAATGGACAGCAGACACCACGTGGCTGCTCTTCGACTGACCCGCCAAAGTGGGCTGGGTCGTTCCTCCAGTCGGGACGGATTGGAGCTTTAGATTCTCATTCATCTTCTCCGCTGAATTCAGGGAAGTGTGCCCGGGAAGCCTTTTATCGGTGATGATGACCTTCGCTCCGATGCTCACGGTGTTAAAGAGATCAATGACGTCTTTCGATTTCATCCTGACGCAGCCGTAGCTGGCCGGTTGACCGATGCGATTTTCCTCGGTGGTGCCGTGGATGTAAATGAAACGATTGAAGGCATTTCGGTTGCTGTATTCCAGTCCACGCAACCAGAGGATTCGACTCACGATGGGGTCACGTCCCGGGGCATTGGGTTTCAGCACCTCGCCATTCCACTGGCGACTCTTGATGACAGCCCCAGATGGAAGGCCGTGACCGATTTTGGCAATGACCTCGGCTTTACCCAGAGGTGTGCAATTGCTGCCGGGCTTATCCCCAAGGCCGAACTTGGACGTGGAGATCTTGAATTCTTTGGTCAGCTTACCTCCGCGGTAAAAACCGAGTTTTTGATCTTTCACACTGACAACCACTTCCGCCGGTCCTTTCGGTGTCGAACACTCCGTGAGCAAAAGAGTGCAGGAGAGTGCGAGCAGGGAGCGGGTAACAAGTGCAAGCTTTGTGCTACGAGTGCCCCAGGGTGAGCGGGAGTTCGGAGTGTTCATGTTTCAACAATTTAATATATCCAAAATGGAAAGCAAGATTTTTTATAATTATGAGCAATTATTTTGCTAGACTGAATAAAATTTGGAATTCCAAGGCGAATCTGGAGCGGGAAGAGCCGCGTCCCTGCTGCCTCTGCAATTTGCGGTATCCTGTTCATTGCGTGAATAAAGCCGGACATCTTCCGAGTTTCTTTCTTCGGGCTGTTAATGGCCGAGTCAAATTTGAATTAGCAGAAAAAGGGCCTGAGTAATCAGAAAATTTGCCAGTCTTTGGATTGAGAGGAGATTGTCCGAACAACTTTCATTCAGATACGTTCTGAATTTCATACCATGAGCGAGGGAATTGTGATTCGACATTACCGACCCGAAGATTTGCCTCAACTGAGGCTCATCACGGTGGAGTCTTTTGGCGGAGTGGCATTGGAGCAAATGCTGGAGGAGCGTTTTGGCCTTCTCAATGGCAGGAGCTGGCGCGAGAGAAAGGCTGAGCACATTGATGAGGATTGCAGGCAAAACTCTGGGGGCGTTTTTGTCGCAGAGAAGGGGGGCGAGATTCTTGGATACATCACGACACGACTTGATCCGGCCAATGGACGAGGACGGATTCCTAACATGGCGGTGATCGAAAAGGCTCGCGGACTTGGTCTGGGCAGGCGTCTCATTCAACATGCGCTCGACTATTTTAGGCAATCGGGAATGAAAATCGCTCAAATTGAAACGATGGCGTCGAATGATGTCGGGCAGTATTTGTATCCTTCATGCGGCTTTCAGGAGATTGCCCGTCAGGTGCACTACGCGATGGAACTCTGAGCGTGTCACCTTCCCCTTGCGATGGTCTGGTATCCGCCCGCCAGAATGAGGGCCCCGCCGATGGCTTGCATGGTTGAGAATGTCTCGCCAAACAGTCCGACACTGCTCAGGGTGATCGATAGGGGGAGCAGGACCTGAAATGCGCCGCCTACCGACACGGGAAGATGCCGGAAGCCCTCAGTCATGGCAAGTTGTCCTACGGCGGCAAGACTCGCAGCGGAGGCGAGCAAGACGATGGCGAGGGGACTGCCGTTCCATCCTCCTGTGACAACAAAAGGGATGGCCAACAATCCAGTGTAGATACACTGAGCGGTAAAGATGGTGGCACTGCTATCGGGCCGGGTGAGTTGGCGGATGACGATCACCGTCCAAGCTGCGAGCAGGGCTCCGATGATGGCGATCCACTCATACTTGGACTGACCCATGTCCTCAGATTGACTCACGCCTGTGAGAAAAACCAGCCCGCTGATTGCGATGGCGATCCCAAAGAATTGTCGCATCGCGAGTTTTTCCTGGAGCGCAAAAATGGCGAGCAGGGCGGACCAAATGACCCAGGTGTTTCCGATCAGGGTTGCCTTTCCTGCGCCAAGCACTGGAAGGGTGATGTAGTAAGCGGCAGTCCCCAGAGCACCGATGATTCCGCGGGAGATCAGGACTCGATTTGTGGCCGCGCGCCGGAGATCAAGACCTGTGAAGCCGCCGGTTTTTGGAAAGATCAAAAACACGATTCCGAATCCGATGACGGCACGAAAGAGCAGTGCCTGCCAGGGGTCCACCTTCAGTTCGGTTCCCAGGTATTTCAGCAAGAGTGCATTGGCTGTGAAGCAGACCAATGAAACCACCATCCAAAGTGCGCCTCGATTGAATGAAGGCAGGAAAGAAGAGGCGGCTTCAGCCCTCATGGGGAGGAAAGCATTTCAGTATTTTCATGGGAGCTTTTTACCTTGAGATCTGCCTTCTCGCAATGGGTGGATCTCATTCATTGGCACAAAAGAGTTTCATGAGCCGTATTTAAGGACACACTCTCGTTCATGAACACAGCTTTTCGTATCCTCGCTCTCTGGATCTGCCTTGATGGATGCGTTACACTGAGGAGTGAGGATTCTCCTTCGGATGAAGTGACAAAATTAGTCGAGCGGATTCGCCCCTCCCTCGTGAAGGTGCTCCTCGGCGGTCGAGAGGGGATGGACGGTCTCGGATCGGGTTTTGTCATGCGTGAAGATGGGCTGATCGCCACGAACAAACATGTGATTGGTGAGGCGAGGCGAATTCAAATCGAGACGAGTGATGGTGAAAAACACGATGTCATTGAAGTGTTTGCGTCCGACGTCCATTTGGATCTGGCCATTGTGAGAATCGCTAAAAAAGGACTTAAGCCGTTGGAATTAGGGGATTCAAGTCAGGTCAAGCAAGGCCAGAGGATGGTGGCCATGGGGAATCCCCAAGGGCTTGATTTCAGCGTTGTCGAGGGAGTGGTCTCCGCCGTCCGGGAAGTCAATGAGAACGAGATGATTCAGGTGGCCATGCCGATCGAGAGAGGAAACAGCGGAGGCCCCCTGCTAGATATGAACGGCCGCGTGCTCGGTCTCCTCACCATGAAGTCGATGAGGACCGACAACCTCGGTTTTGCGATGCCGGTTAATCAACTCAAAGTGATCTTCGAGAACCCCAATCCTGTCCCGATGAATCGTTGGCTCACGATTGGTGTCTTGGACCCTCGCTCTTGGAAACCCACAATGGGTGCGGAGTGGACGCAACACGCTGGAGTCATCAAGTCTGAAATGCTGGGCTCGGGCTTTGGCGGGCGGTCCCTCTGTCTATGGGTGGCAGAGCAGCCTACGGAAGTCTTTGAGGTCTCGGTCAGTGTGAAGTTGGAGGATGAATCGGGGGCGGCTGGCCTTGTTTTTTGTTCAGACGAGGGAGATCGACACTATGGGTTCTACCCGACCAATGGGAAAATGCGCCTGACGCGTTTTGATGGTCCAGATGTCTATTCGTGGACGGTTTTGACAGAAACCGGATCCGATGCCTACAGACCGGAAGATTGGAATGCCATCCGTGTCCGGGTGGAGGGGAAAAACATCCGCTGTTTTGTGAACGGGAAGCAAGTCATTGAGCAGGAAGATTCCGGACTCCGTGGTGGTCGCGTTGGACTGTGTAAGTTCAGATCCCCAGCGGCTGAATTCAAAAACTTCCGTTTAGGTGCCAACTTGGCCGAAAGGCCAATCAGTCCGGAAGTGGCCGCTCGGATCAAGACTTCACTGGGGGCATTTTTGGAGCAGCCAACACCGCCGCAGAAAGTGATCGACCAACTTCTTGAGGAGCCATCGGCGGGTCGGAGATTGATTGCTGATGAACGTAAAAAGCTGGAACAGAGCGCAGCCAAGCTGCGCGAGCTTGAAAAAGAATTACACCGGAGATCGACAGGAAAAGAACTGGCCAGGCATTTGACGGAGAAGAGTGACCAAGTGGATCTGCTGCGATGTTCACTCCTAGTGTCTCGGCACGATAATCCCGAAGTTGATATCGAGCAGTACCAGAGGAGCTTGGGTCGGATGGTGGAGGAACTGAGGAGCGACCCAGAAATCAAAAAGGGTAGTGCCACAGCCGTTCGGCGGTTGAAACGGTATTTGTTTGATGAAAATGGGTTTCACGGCAGTCGGCATGATTACTCCAGTAACTCAAACAGCTACATCAATGAGGTCTTGGATGACCGAGAGGGATTGCCCATCACATTGTCGATTGTATTTCTTGAAATGGCCTCTCGGTTGCAGATCCGAGATGTCTTCGGTTTGGCTTTACCGGGGCGTTTCATGGTAGGGTTCAATGACAAAGGCGAGTTGCGGATCATTGACGTCTTTGAGGGAGCAAAAGAAATGGGGCGGAGCGAGGTCGAGTCGAGTCTCATGGCTGACGGGGCAGAGGATTCACTGCCTGATGAGTTCTTCGCTCCCGCCGAGCGCAAGGCGGTCGTGATTCGAATGATTCGGAATCTAGTGGGCAACACGATGGAGGATGAAATGCCGACGTCTGAAACCTTGCCCTATCTCAATCTACTCCTTGAGATTGAGCCTAATTCGGTCGCAGACCGAGTCTCGAGGGCCATGCTGAAGGGGGTGCGTGGTGACAAAGCGGGTGCGCGCGAGGATGTGCTTTGGCTGATGGAGGAGTCCAATGCGGAGCTCTCAGAAGAGCAGAGAGCAAAACTGGCTGACTGGCTAGAGTCGCTCTCCGACCCGTGAGGAATCGCCCTCTGGAGCCGAATCCAGCGGTCTCAGAAGTGCCGAATGCACAAGGGCCAGCCTGCCGATCTGAACAGGGAGTCGTGGCTACAGCGGTCGTTTTCTTCCTTGGGGTAAAGAGCTCGTGCATTCGTTGACGTTTTGATTTTCACGGAACGGAATTCTAAAGCTTTCAGTCGGTTGAATCGAATTGATATGGTTGCACGCATGAATCGCAGTCATGATAGCATTGTCTGATTTGTGTCACAAAAGCGCAAAACGGCAGATAATTTATGGAATTTTGTGAATATTATGTTGCATTCTTGAATGCATGAAGCATATTTGATAACAGTTTGATTCATTTGGGCAATCACAGCCTCGGTTCATCTATTGTTTTTACAGTTCGTCATTGATCTGGAGCAATGGAGTGATCGGAGTGAAATTTCCCAGAAAAACAAGCTTGGCAAGTCCCCCTCAAGTCCCACTAAAACTAGCACCTTATTATTATGGCAGATACATCACCAGAACTTATGACGGTTAAAGAGACAGCGGAGTATCTCCGTATTCCTTTGCCGACCGTTTATTATCTTGTTCAACGTGGCCAGTTGCCAGCGGTGCAAATTGGAGGCCGCTGGAGAATCAAGCGCAGCCTTTTGGACCGTGATGTCCTCCGTAAGGATGAAGAGAGTGGGCAGCCAACCGTGCTCGTGGTCGATGATGATCCGGCCTTGCAGGCCCTCTTCAAGCAGTTCCTCAAAAAAGCCGGGTTCGGCCGCTTGGTTGTGGGCTCTGGCTCCGAAGCCATCGCTTTGGCCAAAAAGCAGAAGTTCGACTTCGTCTTCCTCGACCTGAAACTTCCTGATATTCCAGGGGACGAGGTTTATGGTCAGTTAAAGGCGATGCATCCTGATCTCCCGATCGTTGTCATCACTGGTTATCCCGATAGCGAGATCCTCAGTCGCATCCTTTCCCACGGCGCTGTGACCGTGATCAAAAAGCCGATCGAATACGAGCAGCTCAACCGCGCGGTGAAACAGCTCGGTCACAAAGGTGCCATGGCATCTGCAAGCTAGAGATCGCAGACCATCCATGATGGGGTTGAGGAGGCGCTCTGTTAAAGCCAGACTTCAGGTCTGGCTTTTTCATGGGCAGAATCAGGGGCGTTTCATGGAGAAAGAACCATGATCTTTCTCGCATCGGTAAGTGGCCTCAAACCGACCCTCTCGGGTGGTTCCTTCGTAGCGGTAATTTCCACCCGCCCATTCGGGCAATTCGTGATGCCCTGCAAAATGAAAGCCGGCACCTTGTTTCTTGACGCGATGGTTGGCTTTGAATGTGCCGCTGAGGAACCCTTTCCATGTCGCGTGGTAGGTAAACAGGTGGTCGCCCTCTGAGTTCAGGGCCGGACCAACCACACACCTGAGATTTCCCTTGTGCCCGGTGCCCTCACTCAGCCACGTGCCTTCCCATGCACCTTCGATACTCGATTTTGCAGGGCGAGAGTTTGATGATTGAGCCTCTTTCCACTGTCGATTGAAACGGGTACCACAGGAGGTGAGGAGGACGCAGAGAAGCACGGTCGCTCGCATGATCGCCATATTCATACAAGGAAGAACGGTGGACGAAACGCAGTCTTTACACAACAGGGCCCTGAACGGAGCCCCATTTTTCGTGCCATTCTTTGAATACGATGGGTGAGATCTCGCTTGGTTTGATTTCGCTGCGACCGCCCCAGAATACGTTGGTGTAGAGCAGCGGTATCCCGATGTTCGCCAGATGCTGATCAATGGCGGCTTTATGCTTCATGATCAGATCTTTGTCAGTGCCGTGAACGACGCCCATGATGTTTACATTTCCGAACTGCGGGCCACCTTCTCGCCAGTAGCAGTGAGTCATGATCGGATGACGTCCCACTTCTCCGCCCGCGCGTTCCTGCATGCCTTCAGGCACTTTCCAATGGAAGAGGCCATTGAATCGGGTGACGCGCACGCCGGTCTGTGAGGGCTTCACGTGTTCAAGGAAGGTCGAGAAACGGCCAATGACTCCTTTCTGATCGAGGATTTTGGCAATCGCGCAGAATTGTTCGAGACTGACTCCTGCGGCCTCTGCACGGCCAGCCCAGGGTTCTGGGCCGATTTCTTCTGCGGATAACTCACCTTTCAGATGAAGGAGCACGTTCCATTCTTCAGCGTTTAGATCGGCGATGTTGGTCGTCATCATTTTCGCAGGCTCTTCGGTGCGCTCGCCGGGCTCCATCGTCTTGCGGCGCACATGACCCACTCCCAGAGCGAAGATGCCATGCGCCGGCATGAGCAGATATTCGTCCGCACCTACCAAACGCTTCAAGACATCAGCATGCTCTGCCATGTTTTTGTCTTGAGGCACTTTCAGGGTTGTCCAAAGGCGGTAATCACTGCCGCTCACTTCGCGGTCCGTGCTGCGGAGCACCACGTGACCACTGAAGGGGTCTTCCTTGAACATAAAATCGAAGGCCGCATCAAGGCGCTCCGCAGGGACCTTCCATGCGACAAGCGCACCCTCAGCGAGTTTATTGGCCAGAAGAGTCTGCCTCACACGACGAATCACACCGGCCTTCAGCATCGCACGAACGCGCTCCAAGACGGTATCAAAGGGCACCTCGCTCAGAGTTGCGATGTCTTGAAAGGGATGTCGGGTAAAGCCGCGGATGCGGTCCTCGCTGACCGCCAAAATGCGTGCGTTGGTTTCTTCGGTGTGCTCGATGGGAGGAGAAAGTGTGTCAGTGGCCATGAATGTGGTGAGGATACGATCGGAGATCAAAAAAACGAATAAGGGCCCAGACATCTAGCCTGCTCAAAGGGGAAAACAAGGAGCGGTTGCCATTGCGCAAAATTCCACCTGTGATAGGCGGGCATCTAGCCAAAAATGGCGGACAGAGAGGGATTCGAACCCTCGGTACCGGATAAGGGTACACACGCTTTCCAGGCGAGCCCATTCGACCACTCTGGCATCTGTCCGTTTCTCACTTTTCAGCGAGCCGGGAGAGTCGGCTGCGGTTTGCCTTGCTGCAAGTTTATTTTGGAGTTCATGAAGAATTCTCTCAAACCAATCGCCTCGGGGCACTTTAGGCTGTCTGAAGAGTCCGCAGGCTTTGCAAAAAGTTTCGGAAAAAAGCAACTCCGCTCTTTAGATCATCGAGGGATATAAACTCATCCTTTGTGTGTGCCTGAGCAATGGAGCCCGGGCCAATAGCAATCGAAGGAGTTCCCGCTGCCGCTAGGAACGCCGCATCACAAAACCAAGGTGCGCCCGTAAGCCCGGCACCACAGGAGACCAGTTTGTTGACCATGGGGTGTTGGGGATCCGTGTCGAGAGGCAGAGCTTCGGTGACGATTTCCACAAAGGCGGTGTCATCAATTCGGGTAACGAAATCTCGCAAGAGCGGTGCGGCACCTCCATGTTTTTGGAGGTGGGGTGTTGTCCGGATGTCCACTCGCATGCGGCACGAGTCAGGCACGATGTTCGAGCGGGTGCCTCCATTGATCATCCCGAGATTGAGGGTGCTCGATCCGAGTCGATCGTCCACACCGCCAAGTTCGACCAGGAGTTCTCGGAACTCGCCATCCAATGCTTGAATGAGTTTCGACATTTTAACAATGGCGTTTTCTCCTCGCTCCGGTGTGGCTCCATGTGCGGCGATGCCTCGGGTGACGACGTCTGCCCAGAGGCACCCTTTGTGGCGAAAGACGGTCTTCAGTTCCGTGGGTTCAGCGATGATGGCAAAATCGTAGCGGCCATGGTGTTTCGCGAAGTGTTGCGAACCCAATTGGGCGGATTCTTCTGACATGAAACCAGCAAAATGAACCTCGACAGGTAGCAGGGGAATCTCGTCGCGCATTTCATGCAATGCCCAGAGCATGGAGGCCATCGGGCCCTTCGTATCGGAGGCACCTCGACCCCAGATTCGGCCGTCGCGGATCTCTCCACCGAAAGGTTCGATGATCATGCCTCCTACCCCAACCGTGTCGGTGTGAGGCGCGAAAACGATGCGTGGCTTTTTCCGACCATCGGGTGAGGGAAGGGAAGGGTAGTGGCCGACAACATTGGGTCTCCCGGGTTCGACTTCATCCAGGAAAACTTCAGCACCCGAGTGCTCCAAGAAACGCCCGACAAATTCAGCGCAGGCCTGCTCCCCGGTGTGGGTCGTTCCGGGGTCCCCATCGGGATTGACCGATGGGATTCGAACCAAGGCCTGGGTAAGTTCATGGACACCGTTTGGCATGGATGACATGCGCACAGTCATCAGCCGAGATTGGCAGAAGTCCACAGAGAACCACCGGAGTCAGGGTGTTGCCGCGTGGCTTACCTGAGCATTCGGTGGTCTGAAGAGTGGTCTACTTCGGCTGATGCATGGCGATGCAGTGCAGTGCGCCGCCTTCCATGATCAGATCTTTACAGGCCACGGAGATGATCTCACGGCCTGGGAAGCACTCGGCGATTTTGTCTTCTGCCGCTGGGTCCTTTTTCTTGTGGCCGAACATGGGGACGAGGACCGCATTGTTCACCACGAGGAAGTTGGCATAGCTGGCGGGAAGTCGGCTCAAGCGCCAGTCTTTGACCTCGATCGCCTGGGGCATTTCGATTTCGATCACCTCGACGCGCTCACCGCTCACAGTGCGCAAGTCGTTGAGGCGCTCGCGGTTCTCTTTGAGCACCTTGAAGTTGGGGTCGGTTTCCTTGGTTTCGACCATGCAAATCACGGCGTCTTCACGGACAAATCGAACCATGTCATCGATGTGACCGTCAGTGTCGTCCCCGGCGATTCCGTTCTTTAACCAGAAAACGGTTTCCACGCCGAGCATGGCTTTGAGCTCCTTCTCCACGTCGGCTTTTGACATGCCGGGGTTGCGGTTCTTGTTCAGCAATACCGCTTCCGTCGTGATCAGGACGCCCTTGCCGTTGCTCTCGATGGCACCTCCTTCGAGGATCATCTTCGACGAGAAACGGTCCATCTTCAGCACGTTGGCTGCTTTTTCAGGAATCGTATTGTCGAGGTCAAAGGGAGGGAATTTGCCACCCCAGGCGTTGAATTCCCAATCCGTTACGGCGACTTTTCCAGTCTCGCGGTGCTTGATGAAAATCGGGCCATGATCACGGCACCACACGTCATTGGTGGTGTGCTCATAGATGTCCACCTGACTGAGGTCACCCTCATTGTCCGCGATGGACAGGCGGATGTTCATGTGTGCCAGCATCGGGGCGTTGATCCTCACCCGCTCATAGCGCGAAACAGCAGCGGCAACTTCGCCGAATTTGTCCTGAATTTTATGGTAGGTCTTCGGGCACGATTCTTTGTTGGCCGGCCATGACAGCCAGATTGCCTCCTGGGGCTCGAACTCAGCAGGAAGGTAGTAGTTTTCGGGGTATCCTTTACTCATCTAGGTAGCGTTTGGCGAGGGGAGCGTATGTGTCAATGCGGCGATCGCGAAAAAAGGGCCAGATTCGACGAAAATCTTCAACTTCTTTGAGTTCGCAGTCGGAAATGAGGATCTCCTCGCGATCCGCGGAGGCTTTGGCGGTGATTTCGCCATAAGGGTTGACGACGAAGGATTGTCCCCAAAATTCAGATTCCTCCTCGATGCCGACTCGATTCACGGATGCGACAAAACAACCGTTGGCGACTGCGTGACCGCGCTGCACGGTTTCCCATGCGCAATGCTGGGCTTTTCCGAGTTCAGCTTTTTCGGATTTCAGCCATCCGATCGCCGTGGGATAAAACAGGATCTCAGCGCCCCCTAGAGCGGCGAGGCGCGCCGCCTCTGGATACCATTGATCCCAACAGATAAGGACTCCGATGCGACCAAACTTGGTGTCCCAGACTCGGTAACCGAGGTCCCCCGGGGTGAAATAAAATTTCTCGTTGAATCCCGGATCCTCAGGGATGTGCATTTTGCGGTATTTCCCGAGGTATTTGCCATCGGCATCAATGATGGCCGCCGTGTTGTGGTAGATGCCGGGAGCGCGCTTTTCGAAGAGCGAGGCGATGATCACCACGCCGAGCCTCCCTGCGATCTCACCAAGAACATCTGTCGTGTCTCCTGGGATGGCCTCAGCCAGATCGAAGAGATCCGTTTCCTCGCGCTTGCAGAAATAGGGTGTGAGAAACAGTTCCTGAAGGCAGATGATCTGCGCGCCTTTTTTGGCAGCCTCCGCGATCAAAACAAGGTGATGATCCAAGCTTTCTTTTTTTGTGGGGAAGCCCCGGCTCTGCACCAGACCAATAGATATTTTTGCCATAACGATGCTTAAAGACGTAGGCCCGAGTGGCAAGGCGAAATCCGGGCCGGATCAATTATCTACTAAATCCATCAAGAATAAGGGATTTAGGTTGTGTGACCTTGCTTTCGTGGTATCCTCAGGCTAGGTCCCACGTTCCTCCAAAACTTATCATCATGTCAAAAGCTTCCGTCGAAGAGATCAAAATCGCCTCCGAAGGCCTCCGCGGCCAACTCGCTGAACTATTTTCAGATACCAGCACGCCGAACATTCCAGAGGACGCCAACATCCTCCTGAAACATCATGGCTCCTATCAACAGGATGACCGGGACGTGCGCACCGAGCGCACCAAGGCTAAGCTCGAGAAAGCATGGAGTTTCATGATCCGGAGCAAGATGCCCGGTGGGCGCATCAGTGCCAAACAGTGGCTTATTCACGATGATCTCTGCACCAAAGCATGCGGGAACATGCGGCTTACCAATCGCCAGGGCATCCAGCTCCACGGCGTGCTCAAAGGTGGGCTAAAAGAGGTAATTCAAAATGTGTGTCACAGCGGACTCAGCACCATGGGTGCCTGTGGTGACGTGGTGCGTAATACGATGGGACCCGCGGCGCCGATCAAGGACGCTGTCCATGCAGACACTCAGAAGCTGACCGAAGAGATCAGCCAACGTTTCCTCTGGCGCTCCACGGCCTATGCCGACATCTGGCTCGACGGGGAAAAAATCGATCCCGAGTGGATCAAGGACCCCGAGGTGAATCCAGCTGTGCGCGAGGCCACCCAAGCACCTGAAGGTGAAGACCCGATCTACGGAAAGGTCTATCTGCCGCGCAAATTCAAGATCGGCGTTGCGATCCAGCCTTGCAATGATGCGGACATTTACTCCCAAGATGTCGGCCTTGTGCCGCATGTCGTGAACGGTGAAGTCGAGGGCTACACGATCACCGTGGGGGGTGGTTTTGGCATGAGCCACGGCCAGCTCAGCACACGGCCATTCCTAGGTCAGCCACTTCTTTATGCCAAACGTGCTCATGTGGTCGATGCCATCGAAGCTGTCGTTACGACTCAGCGAGATCACGGTAATCGAGTCGAGCGCAAGAATGCGCGGCTGAAATACACGGTTCAAACCATGGGCATTGATGGGTTTCGCGCCGAAGTCGTTCGTCGTTTGCCTGGCATCGAAACCTTCCCCGCCAAAGAGCTGAGTTTCGACTCCGTGGAAGACAACCTCGGCTGGCATGAGCAGGGCGATGGAAAACTCTACTGCGCAGTTTATGTCAGCATGGGGCGTGTCGTGGACCGTGAAAACGGACCTCAGTATCGCAGTGCCTTTGCCGAAATCTCGAAGACCTTGGACTTGCCACTGATTGTCACGCCAAACACCAACCTCATCATTGCCGACGTCTCACCGGATCAAAAGGCCGCTGTCGATGCCATCCTAGCCAAACATGGAGTGGTTCATTCAGATGGCATGACACGGGCGCGGAAAGTCGCTCATGCCTGTGTGGCGCTTCCGACTTGCGGCCTTGCGCTGAGTGAGTCCGAGCGTGCGTTGCCAGGATTCATGGACAAAATCGACGACTCTCTCCGTGAGCTGGGTCTTGAGAACGAGCCGATCCTCTTCCGCATGACGGGTTGCCCGAACGGTTGCGGACGCCCCTACAATGCCGACTTCGGCTTCGTGGGTCGCTCGCCGAATAAGTATGCCATGTTCGTCGGGGGCAGCATTCGTGGCAATCGACTCGCGGGTCTGGAGTTCAAAACCGTCCTCGGTGAAGATGTTCCTGCGAAGGTGCGCGAGTTTCTCACGGCCTTCAAATCGGAGCGGAAGGACGGAGAAATCTTTGCCGACTGGTTTGCCAGAACGCGCACCACCGGAGATGCGCCAACCCCTGAGCAATTCCACATCGAACTCGCCGAGCGCGCAGCAAAGCTCGCGGGTGACAAAGTGGGAGAGGCGGGTTAGTCGGATTCATCGCAAGATAGGAGCGATCAGCCACCAGAGATGGGTGGTTGATCGCCCGCAGGCCGCGTTTGTAGTAGGCTACTCCGCATGGTCTTGCTTATCCGATGGTGGTTACTGCTTCTCGTTTTTGCGGGGTGGAGAGCCCACGCCGCAGAGCCGCCCTCGATTGACTTCGCCCGTTACATGGAGGGTAAATACATCTTCGAGCGCAATTGCATCGTCTGCCATGGCCCGAGGGGAGACGGGGCTGGAGAAATGGCGGCGTCACTCAATCCTCGGCCGCGCTCGTTTCGGGAGGGTATGTTCAAATTTCGCACCACTCCCTTCGGTGCATTGCCCAGGGAGGGAGATCTTCGTTACACGATCAAACACGGACTCTCGGGCACGGCCATGGGAATGTTCTCCCAGCTCTCGGATAGAGACATCGGTGCGGTCATTGAGTATGTGAAGTCCTTCTCACGCCGTTGGCGAAAAGCCGAAAACTATGCGGAGCCCATGCGGTTCCCCGATCCGCCTTCCTGGTTAAACGAAGCCAAGCATGTCGAGAAAGGAAAGACACTATTCTCGGCGCATTGCGCCGTTTGCCATGGTCCAAACGCAGACGGAAAAGGACCTGCTGCTGCCACTCTCAAAAACATGTGGAATTTCCCTTCGCTCCCCTCAGACCTTCGACAGCCGCACTTGCGGTGTGGCGACCGGGAAGAGGATGTTTATCGCGTTCTTGCCACGGGATTGAATGGCACACCGATGGTGAGTTTTGACGCCCTCCTGACTCCCGAGCAACGGTGGGAAATCATCGCGTGGCTATTTTCTCAGAAATTGCCCCAGGTGCCGACGCTCGGCGGCGCACCTCCTCGTGAAGCAGCATCCGGGAAATAGAGGCTCTTGATTGAATCCCAGCTGCATTCGGCTAAGGAGGGCATTGTATGAAACCACTGCCCGCATGGAGATGTGTCGTCGCAACACTCGCGACTGTCCTTTCGCCCTTGCTGGGTCAGAGCACTGCCCCTCACATGATGACCGCTCCTGTCGCCTCGCAGCGACCTCACACTTTTACCCATCACGGAATCACGCTCGAGGACCCTTGGCATTGGCTGCGTGATCCCGGCTATCCAAAGGTCAAGAACAAGGAAATTCTCTCCTACCTGAAAGAGGAGAATCGATATTTCGAAGCGCACATGAAAGCCCAGCAACCGCTGGTCGACACGCTGTTCCGAGAGATGAAGGGTCGCATTCAGGAGGACGACCGCACGGTTCCTCAAAAGGACGGTGAATGGCTTTACTGGTCCACATTTGAAAAGGGCCAGCAGTATCGCCGACACTATCGCAAGCCTGTTGCCGGCGGTGATGACCAACTCATTCTCGATCAAAATGAGCTGGCCAAAGGAAAGGACTATTTTCAACTCAGCGAGATCGTCATCAGCCCGAATGGCAAGCTCATGGCCTACGCCTATGATGGCGATGGCTCCGAGCGCTTCGAGGTTCACTTCCGCGATCTTATCTCCGGCAAAGACTTGCCTGATGTCATCGAAGACACTCTTTCGAGCCTCGTCTGGTCGGCTGACAGTCAGGGACTCGTCTTCGGTCTTGCCAATGAAAACTGGCGCACCGACTCCATTCGCTATCACCGACTCGGCGATGATCCCGAGAAGGCCAAAGTGCTTTACCAAGAGCCGGATATCGGATTCATCGTCGATGTCGATCTCAGTGCGCAAGAGGATTGGATCATCATCGAAGCCGGAGATCAGGTCACCAACGAATCACGCCTCATACCCGCTGCCAACCCCACAGCTCAGCCCATCCTCGTGAGTGCGCGTCAGGTGGGGCGTGAGTACAGCATCGATCTTCGAGACGGCACGCTCTTCATCCTCACCAATGATGAACACGTGAACTTCCGGATCGCCACAGCCACACTCGAGAAGCCGAGCGATTGGAAAACGCTCATCCCCGGCTCAGATCGGCATTACCTCACAGACGTCGGTCTCTTTAAAGACTTCTTTGCCACGGAAGGCCGCATTGATGGGCTCGATCAAATTCAGATCCATCGGTATGAATCGCCGATTCAAGCGGAGCCCATCATTTTCCCCGAGTCCAGTTACACCACGGAGTTGAGCAGCAACCCCGAGTTTGATACCCCGTCACTGCGGATCGAATACGAGTCCATGGTCACGCCCGAAACGGTTTTCGACTACCACGTCTCTGAAAAGCGGCTGGAGACACTCAAAGTTCAGACCATCCCCTCGGGTTATGATGCGAGCCAGTATCAGACCGAGAGGATCAGGATCACCGCGCGAGATGGCGTGCAGGTGCCCGTCTCCATCCTCATGAAAAAAGGATTCAAGATGGATGGCAGCCAGCCGCTGCACCTCTATGCCTATGGAGCTTACGGACTCGCCACGCCACCCGACTTCGCAGCCAATCGCCTCTCACTCGTAGATCGAGGTTTCGCCTATGCCATCGCCCACGTCAGAGGAGGGGACGACCTCGGTTACCAGTGGTATCTCGACGGAAAGCTCCAGAAGCGCACCAACACCTTCAATGACTTTGTCGATGCAGCAAAAGGGCTCATCGAAAAAGGCTACACCTCCAAAGGTCTCATCACCGCCAGCGGTGGCAGTGCAGGAGGAGAGCTCATGGGTGCCGCCGTCAATCAAGCCTCCGAGCTCTTCGGCGCGGTCGTGGCACATGTTCCGTTTGTCGATGTGCTAAACACCATGCTCGATGACTCCTTGCCACTTACCCCCGGTGAGTGGCCCGAGTGGGGAAATCCGATCACCGATCAAGCAGCCTTTGAGTTCATTCGCAGCTATAGCCCTTACGACAACATCACAGCCAAAGCCTACCCGCCCATGCTCGTCACCGGGGGGCTCAATGATCCGCGTGTCACCTATTGGGAGCCCGCCAAAATGGTCGCCAAACTCCGCGCCCTGAAAACCGACCAAAACCTACTCCTTCTTAAAATCAACATGGGTGCCGGTCACGGTGGCAAATCCGGCCGCTATGACCACCTCCACGAGAACGCCGAGGAAATGGCCTTCATCCTCTGGCAGATGAAGCGGGGGTAGATTTACTTCAATCTCGCCCGCACCTCGAGCCCCAGCACCATTGGCAAAGGCAGCCCATGAGACCTATGCAGGTCAGAGTCCGAGTCCGGCGATGGAAAATGGGAGAAATGGTCATTTTAGCCCTCAGGGTCATCTAGGATGACCTGCAGGCGAGTAGCGAGTTCGGTTGGAAAGCGTTCTGGCCAGGTTTCGTCGATGAGACCCACAGATAGTAGATCACGGAGATGCATTCGGTCTTTGTCGCGGAAGGCGATGAGCTTCATGCGCACGAGATCCTGCAAAGGCACGAGAGCAAAGCCTTCGCCGATTTCGGTTTCATGCAGTTCGGGCGTGCTCTCGATGGCATCCGGCACGGGCTTCTCACCGGCCCAGAGCACATGCACAGCGTCCCGCACCTTCGCATCGGGTCCGTCGAGGAAGACATCCATCGCGCCCGATTTGCCCAGCGAGGCAATGCGCCGATGCACGAAGCCCGCTGCTTCGAGAGCTTCTCGGGCTTTTTCGGCATCTTCACGGCGGAGCAGAATGTCCACATCGCGGGTGTTTCGCACGGCACTTTCATCCACACGGGATACCCAGGCCGCGACAGCACCTTCACCGGCCACAGCATATCGAACTCCGAGCTTTGATAGAGCCATAACCGTGCGTTCGCGGCGCTGTCTCACGTCGGCGATGCCTTTTGCCATGCGTTGCCAAGTTACGGGTTGAAGAGCGATTGCGTTGCTCATGGTGGACAAAGTAAGCGTGCGGTGGAGCTGCGGCAACTTCGATGATGGGCGTAGTGCCATCAAACCAGTATGCACGAGAGCGTTGTTGCTACCATGCACGCCGGGGAAATGGCCTTCATCCTTTGGCAGATGAAGAACAAATAGCCAATTAACCTCGAAAAACCGGAGTGAATAGGCCGTGATTCGAGCGTATTCATTTCACCCCCCAATGCTTCTGAAATCATGCCATCTCTCTTTGGCCGGCCTTCTCGTCGGCGCGTTTTCCGTCTCGGCGGCTCCAGCTTGGAAAGAGGCTGAGAGCGTGCTGAAGTCGCGGTGTTACGATTGCCACAATGAAAAGAAGATGAAGGGAGATGTCGATCTTCAGCAGTTCGCGGCTGATCCTCAGATCGCCAAGCAGTTTGAGGTTTGGATCAAAGTGAAGGATACGGTCGAGAGTGGTGACATGCCCCCACCCAAGGCGCATCAAATGAGTGATCAGGAGCATGGTGCTTTGCTCGGTTGGGTGAATGCCGAGCTGGATCATCTGGCGCAATCGCAGTCGGGTGATCCGGGTCCGGTGACGATGCGACGCCTCACCAACGCAGAGTATGACAACACGGTCCGGGATCTCACGGGACACAGTTACGGTCTGGCGCAGGAGTTCCAGACGGATGGGGGTGGTGGCGAGGGTTTTACAAACACGGGCGACGTTCTTTTCATGAGCCCCGCAGCCATTGACAAATATTTCAACGCCGCGCGGAAGCTGGCGGACAATGCCACGATCATGCCCGGAACGGGTATCGTGTTTCACCCGAATCGGATCGGGCTGCGCGGTGCGGAGCAATTGAAGGCGCAGGCCCAGCAGGGCCTCTATGTGTGGTATCAGCAGAAAGCCGCGCCCCATCTGCCAAAAGATGATGAGCCCCTGCGTGAGGCCGACTACATGCTCGCTTGCTGGAAGCACAAGCAGTCACAGATTCCGCTCGATCAACTGGCCAAGGATATGAAGTTGAGCATTCACTTCTTGAACAACTGGTGGAATCTCGTCAACAGCACGGAGCCCAAGAGCCGCTACCTGGATCTCACCCGAGTCGCATGGCGGGAACTGCCAGCCGATGAAAAATCAGCGCACGATCGCATCCTGGCAATCGAGGCAGATCTTCATTCTTGGAACATTCCCAAGCGCCCCGGCAGCGGCGTTCAACGCCAGCAGCAAGACAGCGATGGCATCCGCCCCTACAGCGTGCAGGCACCCGTGAAAGACAAGCCGCAGGTCCATTTTTGCGTCGGTGACGCAGGAGACGGAAACAAAGGCGATATCGCGCTCGTGACCTACATCGAGGTCAGCATCGGCAAAAAGAAAGAGAACTACTTTCATTGGCTCAACAAGTCGCTCGATGAAAAACGCAAGCTGGCAGCGGCCAATCCACCGCCGCCGAATTTGGATGCGATCAAGGCTCGCATCGCGGAGTTGGAAAAGTTCCGCACCGTGTATGGCAAGCATCCGCAGGGCAGGCAGATCGAGCCAAGTGTAATCGGTCTGGCCGCGCCGACTGTTCTCACCGTGCCCATGCCTGAAGGTGCCCACGGGTTGAAGATTGAGGCGGTGCGGGTTCAGGACATAGGTAACACAAATGGTTCAGGACATAGGTGACGGTCTGCCCCCTGGGGCAGCAGGCTAATGGATGCCTTGGCACACCACCGACACCATGAACCAGAGAAC
>CAMBPV010000011.1 GCA_945869695.1 Prosthecobacter debontii | reverse complement strand
GGACATTAGCGCTATGCTGGCGGGTTTCACCTGCCTTGCACAGGAAAATCAATGATTTCCTCAGGCAAAACGGTGACCATGGGATCAATGCGCCTCCAGCCAGTTCTGGCCCGTGCCGGTTTCGACCTCGACCGGGACGCTGAGTTCGAGGGCGTTTTTCATCGCCTCCTCGATGAGTGCCTTGGCCTGCGGCACTTCCTCCGGCGGGAGTTCAAAGAGGAGTTCATCATGCACCTGGAGCAGCATTCGCGTCCGCAGTCCGGCTTCTTGCAGGGCGTGATCTACGCGGATCATGGCCAGCTTGATCATGTCCGCAGCGGTGCCCTGAATGGGCGCATTCATGGCCACGCGCTCGGCTCCAGCGCGGATCGTGGCATTGGCAGAATTGATGTCGCGCAGGTAACGACGACGCCCCGAGAGCGTCTCCACATAACCGTGGCGCTTGGCATCGATGACGATCTGATCCAAGTAACCCTTCACACCTGGGAACTGCTTGAAGTAGTTCTCGATGATCGTGGCGGACTCGGCACGCGGGATGCCGAGACGCTGACTCAGACCGAAAGCCGAGATGCCGTAGATGATGCCAAAATTCACCATCTTGGCGGTGCGCCGCATCTCGGGCAACACGCCGTCGAGCTCCACTCCATACACCCGCGCCGCCGTGGCCGCGTGAATGTCCAGACCCTTTTCAAAAGCCTCCATCATCGCTTCATCACCGCTCAGAGCCGCCATCACGCGCAGCTCGATCTGCGAGTAGTCGGCGGACATGATGAGCCAGCCTTCCTCGCCCGGCACAAAGGCCTTCCGGATCTCCCGCCCCTGCTCGGTGCGGATGGGGATGTTTTGCAGATTCGGATTGCTCGATGCCATGCGGCCCGTGCCCGCCAGCACCTGGAGGAAACTCGTGTGCACGCGCCCGGTCCGGCCCGAGACAGCGGAGGGCAGGGCATCCACGTAGGTGCTCTTCAGCTTCGTGACCTCGCGGTAGTCGAGGATGTCTTGGATGATGGGATGCACGCCCAGCAGGGACTGGAGCACCTGCTCATTCGTCTGGTATTGACCCGTGGCGGTCTTCTTCGGCTTGTCCAGGAGCTTGAGGCGCTCAAAGAGAATCTCGCCCATTTGCTTGGGGGAGTTCAGATTGAAGGCGGTGCCTGCTGCCTCGTGGATGCGGCGCTGGTAGTCCTGGGCCTTGCGCTCGAGCTCCACGCCAAACTCACGCAGCGCCTGCACATCGATCTTCACGCCCATGTTCTCCATCCGCACCAGCACGGGCAGCAGGGGAGACTCGATCTGGAAAAAGACCTCCGCCTGGCCCCGGGGCTCCAGCAGGGGCCGGAAGATCTCGCTCAGCTGAAGGGTGATGTCGGCATCCTCCACGGCATACTCCTTCACCTTCTCCGGATCTTTGGCCGCCACCTCCGCCATGCTCGACTCGCCAAACAGATCCTTCTGATCACCGATGAGCGCGCGGATGGGCACCGGCGTGTAGCCCAGGTAAGTCTCGGCGCAGTAGTCCATGCCATGACGCTGATCGGGCTCGATGAGCGAGTGAGCCAGCATCGTGTCAAAAAACGGACCCTCCACCTCCAGGCCGTGAGCCAGAAGCACGGACAGGTCAAACTTCAGATTGTGCCCGATCTTTTCACACCCCGGTCGGGTGAGGACCCCGCGGAACTCCTCCAGCACGGCCTTGGCCTCCGCCTTCGCGCGCGGAAAGAGCACGAAAGCGCCCTCCCCCTTTTGCCAACTGAACGCGATGCCCACGATCTCCGTATCCCGCGGATCGAGAGAAGACGTCTCCAAGTCAAAACAGAAGCGCGTCTGCGAGATCAAGTCGGAGATCAGCCCCTGCCGATCCTCCGCAGTGACCAGGAGACGGTACTCATGCGGCGTCTCCGCCAGGGTGCGAAGCTGGGCGGGCGGAGCAGGCGGAGCGGAATCCGCAGCGGCGAAAAGCCCGTCCTCAGCCGGGGCCGAGTCCTTCGCCAGCTGGCGTCCCCGTCCCGCCTTGAAGTCATCGCCAAAGAGGCGTTTGCCCATCGCATTGAACTCAAACTCGGTGAAGAACTCCTTCAGTTCTCCCCCCTCGAAGGCGTGCAGTTTCATGTCATCCAGCGGCACCTCGATCGGCACATCCAGGATGATGGTGGCCAGTTTTTTGGAAAGGAGGGCCATCTCCGCGTGCTCCGTGATTTTCTCCTTCAGCTTGCCCTTCAGCGTCGGACCCGCCGCGATCACGTTCTCCAGGGAGCCATGCGTTTGGATCAGCTCCGTCGCCGTTTTTTCACCCACCCCCTTCACACCCGGGATGTTATCCGACGCATCGCCCATGAGGCCCAGGATATCGATCACCTGCTCCGGTCTCTCGATGCCCCAGCGCTGGCAGATCTCGGCCACGCCCAGGATCTCCGTGTCCGCACCGCTGCGGCCCGGCTTGTAGATCCGGATGTGCTCATCCACGAGCTGACCGAAGTCCTTGTCCGGCGTCACCATGAACGTCTCGAAGCCCTCCGCCCCCGCCCGTTTTGCGTAGGTGCCGATGATGTCATCCGCCTCAAAACCATCCTTGATCAGGAGCGGGATCCGCATCGCCTCCAGCAGCCGTTTGATCTGGGGGATCGCGATGCCGATGTCCTCCGGCATCTCATCCCGCTGCGCCTTGTAAGCCGGGAAGATCTCATGCCTCTCCGTCGGCGCATGGGTATCCAGCGCCACCGCGATGTGGGTCGGCTTCTGCGTCTCGATGATGTCCAGCAGCGTGTTCGTGAAACCGTAGAGCGCCGAGGTATTCACCCGGTCGCTGGTGAAGATGGGGCTGCGGATGAAAGCAAAGTGCGCCCGGTAGAGCAGCGCCATGCCATCGAGAAGGAAAAGTCGGTTCGACATACCGCCGACAGTAAGCAGGAGAACCGAAAGGCAAAGACCGCGTTTGAGGCAGGCCCAAGTTTCAAAGGTCCGGCGGCGAATCCTCCAGCCCGCGGTCGCAATCCAATCTGCATGCTCTAGACGGAGGAGTTTCAACCCGATTCAGGGAAGCCTGCAGAGTTCGATCGGGTGACGATCAGCGTGATGACCCCTCAGCCCTCCGTGCGGGACCGGCAGCTTCGATAGCCGAAGTTGCCTGCGCGTAGCGCCCCCACTCAGGCCCCTCCGTGACAGCAAGCCCGATGCGCTCGGGGTGCCGCTTTGACCACCGCTCGTCACCGATGACTTGTCAGATCCCCTCACACCCCGTGTCCGCGCCATGCCCGGGGCCAACTCGATCCGCCCCCCCTCGCATGCTATTCCCTCGGAGAAAGTCATTGACAGCAAAATTTTCTCAGTGACCGTTGTAAGATTCATGGGCAAAAACGCCCTTACAACCATGCGCTTCCTTACTCTCACCCACACACTCGGATTGGCGGCCACATTGGCTGCTGCCTCTCTTCAGGCTCAAACCAACCAGCGTGGGGAGGGCTTTCCCCAGCAGAACCTGCCGCGCAACGGGCGCTCCCAGGAAATCCCGGTCATGCTGGGCGCAAGATTCCAGGAGATCGCCGCCTGGTATGATCGCAGCGCTGATGATCTGGTGAAGATGTGCCAGACGGAGAGAACGCTGCGCTCCGACCGCCAAGGACGCCTGCATTTCGTCTGCGAAGGTCTGCTGCCCCTGCAAAATGCCATCGCCAATGCGACGACCGCCTCGGGTGGCACGACGTCCGCAGCGATTACGGTCACGGATGCCTTTACCCTGCACAGCAAGCCAGGCGCCTCCAAGGTGATCTACCTCGACTTCGACGGTCACACCACCACGGGCACACCCTGGAACACCAATTTTACCGCGGGTGCAAACATCGTCACGCCCCCCTACTCCAACGATGCCACCGTGAGCACCGCCTATTCGCAGGTGGAACTGGACAACATCTACTCGATCTGGCAGCGCGTGGTGGAGGACTACGCTCCCTTTGATGTGGATGTGACCACGCAGGACCCTGGATTGGAGGCGCTTCGCAAAACGACCACCACCGATACGCAGTTCGGTGTGCGTGTGTGCATCGGCGGCAGCAGCTACGACTGGTATGGTGCCGGTGCTGGCGGCGTGGCTTACCTGAATTCGTTCTCTTGGAACTCCGACACGCCCTGCTTTGTCTTCACCGCTCAGCTTGGGAGCGGAAATGCCAAATACACGGCCGAGGCCGCCAGCCATGAGGCCGGGCACACCTTCAACCTCAGCCACGATGGCCAGGTGGCCAGCGGCACCACGGCTGCTGTGGGTTATTATCAAGGCCATGCCAACTGGGCCCCCATCATGGGCGTGGGCTATTACAAGGATGTCACCCAATGGAGCAAAGGGGACTACCCCTTGGCCAACAACCTCCAGGATGACACCGCGATCATTGCCGGATTCGTCGGCTACCGGGTGGATGCCCATGCGGACAGCATCGTGAATGCCATGCCTCTCACTGGCACCTCGTTGAGCGCCAGCGGCATCATCGAGCGCCGCGCGGACGCGGACCTCTTCTCTTTCACCACGGGCGCGGGTGCGGTCAGTTTCACAGCCACGACGGCTGCTCCTTCTCCCAATCTCGACATCCAACTCGCTCTGTATGACGGGCTGGGGAACCTCGTCACTTCCGCCAACCCTGCCACACTCAATGCCACCCTGAGCACCACGCTGGCCCAAGGCACTTATTACCTCGCCGTGGATGGCGTGGGCACAGGCAGCCCGCTCACCGCCTATGATGACTACGCCAGCCTCGGACAGTTCACTCTTTCTGGCACCGTCGTGCCGGTCACAGGTCAGGCTCCGATCGCGGTGGCAGATGCCTCCGCGCCCACCACCGGGGCGGCGCCGCTGGCCGTGAGCTTCTCCAGCGTCGGTAGCTATGATCCGGATGGCACCATCGCGTCCTACGATTGGGATTTTGGGGATGGCACCCGCTCCACCGCGGCCAATCCGGTGAAGTCCTACAGCACACCAGGCACCTACACCGCCTCCCTGATCGTGGTCGATAACACAGGTCTCTCCTCCGTGGCGGATACCGTGACCATCGTCGTGCAAAGCAACAACGTGGTTTACGTGGCGAATTTCACCATGGCGCTCAGCAGCAACAGGCAGGGCTATGCCGCCACGGCCACCCTCACGGTGCGGAATCAAAATGGTGTCGTTGTTCCAAATGCGCGGGTTTCCGGCACTTGGAGCGGTCTCACCACTGGATCGGTCTCTGGCACCACGAATCTCAACGGTGCCGTTTCGCTGACCTCCGCGCGCACCAGAAACCGGGGCACGTTCACCTTCACCGTCACTGGCATCACGCTCTCCGGCTCCACCTATGCTCCCACGCGGAATGTGAGAACATCCGCCAGCATTGCTGCGCCTTGAGGAGACCGTGACACCGCCCCGGCCTTTGGCTGCGGCGGTGCCTAGGGTTGGGCGGTCAGATTTGAGGAAGCATCCCTTGCGTTCAATGTCCAAACTGCCCGTGCATGGGACGCTCCGCCCTTGCGATCTTCGCCGCATTCGGCACAGTGGCGGACCGCATGGCCAAAAAAACTACCTCCGCCGGTATGGGTGATCCCGTAGTCCCACCTCGTCACCCGTCTCCGCTTCACGTTCAGACCCAACTCAAACACGCCCGCTCAAAAGCAATTTCCTGGCAGACACGCAGCATGAAATTCATCCTCTACACCGCCTTGGCGGCCACCACCCTTGTCGCGGCTCCGGTCGCCGTTTCACCCTCGCTGATTGACTCGCCCCAGATTGGCGGCCTCGAGTTCAAATCGCTCTCCTCGCTCAGCTTTGGTCCCGATGGGTTTCTCCTGGTCGCCGAGCCCGGCACGGCCAGCATCGTGGTCATCCAGACGGGCGACGTGGGGCCTGAGAGAAAGGTGCTGGAGAAGCCCGTGGCGGATATCGGCAGCGTCATCGCCAGCGGGTTGGGGGCCAGGAGGGAAGACATCACCATCAAAGACCTGGCCGCGAACCCTGCCAGTGGCCGCCTTTATCTGGCTGTGCAGCGCCGGCCGGACAATGCGGTGCTCATCGTGACCGTGGATGCCGCTGGCAAAGTGGCTCCTTTTGACACCGCCAATCTGCCATGGGCCCGCATCACGCTGCCCGGCGGCACTGCCAGCAAGGTGACGAACATCACCGACGTTGCTTTTGATGGCACGCACGTGTTTGCCACCGGCACCTGCAACGAGGAATTCGCCTCCCGCATCTTCACCATCCCCGTGCCGGTCAAGCACGGCAGCACTGCCAGCGTTTTCAGCGCGGAGACTTACCATGTCGCGCATCGCAAGTGGGAGACCAAGGCACCCATTCAGAGCTTCATTCCCTATTCCCAAAATGGCGAGACTTATGTCGTGGGCGCGTTTGCCTGCACCCCGGTGGCCAAGTTTAAACTCAATGACCTGCGAAGCGGCGACCAAGTCAAGGGAGTCAGCATGGTGGAACTCGGCGGCGGGAACCGCCCGCTCGATCTTTTCAGCTACACCGACAAAAGCGGCAAGGACTGGCTCGTCGTGCAAACCCAGCGCTTTGCGAAAAACACCTTTGGTCCCAGCCAAATGTGGGCAGCCCGCATCAGCATGGATTACCTCGATGCCGCGCAGACGAATGAGAATGCGGCCCGCCGCGATGTCGGGAAACCCAAAGGTCCCGCTGGCATCGAAATCGTCGATTCCCTCTTCGGAGCCGTGCAGGCCGACAAACTCGACAACTCCCGAGCGATCATCCTGAAAGACAACGAGGGCAGTCTGAGCCTCGAAGTGGTCGACCTGCCGTGAAAAATTAAAACTTGAGGCATGAGAACTGCGCCGGGCCGTGCCAAACAGGCTGCCGATGGCAGTCCGCATCGGCTTCACTCTGCCCGATCTGGTTTCCTTTTCGGTGTTGGGAGGCTTTTGTGCGCTCTTTGCACGCTGTCCTTGGTTCAGCTCCATGCTGGTCCAGATCTCAGCCTCCGCATCAAGGAAAAGGCGCTCACGATCGTTTCTCCTGCTTCAGGCATTCTCGATCTGCAGGTTTTTGCCAGGGGTGCGGACGCTCCGATGTTCGGCCGTTTTCGCTTCCCGGACTTTGTGCCTGCCACTCCGTTTGTGCGGGGGCAGAGTTATGAGGCTCTCATCCACTTCGCGAATGGATCGACTTCCAAGATGGGCATCACCTTCGGCCACATGGATTCATCCGTGCCCACCGTTCAAATTTCCCCCAGTCCGGGCCTGATCCCCGCAAACACCTTGAAACTCTACCTCGACTTCTCGGAGCCGATGGAGCAGGGCGTGTTTCTGAATCATCTCCGGCTGCTGAAACGAAGTGGTGAGGAGGTTGTAGGCGCGTTTCGAGAGACCGAATTGTGGTCCCCAGACGGCAGACGCCTGACGATCATGTTTCATCCGGGGCGGCAAAAAGCAGGTGTGAACCTCAATGTGGATGAGGGTCCTGTTTTGACCGCCGGAGAACATTATAGGCTGATCGTTGCCGGCCGATGGCGGTCTGCCAAAAGCCTGCCGCTCGGCCAAGAAGGTGTTTTCCCCATCCAGGCGGCTGCCGCGGATCATGAGCAGCCCGATCCCGCCCGCTGGCAGGTCAGGGTCCCCCATGCAGGAACGGCCGCTGCGCTTGTGGTCGTTACGAATGAACTTTTCGAACCGCAAATTTTCCAGCGAGCCCTGCGAGTCGTGGGCATTCCTGGAACAAGTGGCACAAGAAGTGTCGGGCAGGGACGGGTTGAATGGCAATTCACTCCCCGGGAGGTCTGGAGGCCTAGGAAATACCCCATCGAGATCGATCCGGCGCTTGAGGATCTGGCGGGCAACACCTTGCAAAAACCCTTCGAGGTCGATCTCACGGCAGCTCCGCCCAGGCCGGTCGCAAGCGAGCTGCTCTTTGAGATCGCAGCCCCCTGAGTTGGTGCGCCTTTCAGCTGCCTGCGGTCACACCATGATCTCTTTCAGCACGTCGGTGCTATCGCCATGGCGCTCGGCTTTCACACCCACACCATGCTGAGCCATGCATCGTGAAAGGGGACGAGGAGGCGACTGCGCCGGAGACAAGGAGACTTGGGGACATGGAGCTTTGCTGTTTCAAGTTGAAGGTTTGAGGTTTCCCGTTCCTGGCCCGTGGGCGGCTTTGTTTTTGGTTCTTGGTTCTTGGTTCTTGGCGAAGGAATCCAATCTTTCTGCCTCCATCTTTCTGCCGAAAAAGGCTTCACCCTCTTCTGCGTGTGAGGGGCGGTGGCAGTGCAGACGGGGCAAGAATGCCCCGGTTACGGGAGCCGGGCGTTCTTGGTTCTTGGAAGAAGAAAATAGGTTGGAAAACCTGTGATACTCTCCTTTGGAGGGAGCCGAAAAGGATGCCATCCGGTGACTCTTTCTTTCGGCGGGAGCAGACGGGTGAGATAGCCGGTTCTCTTTTCCTGTTTTGGAGGTCAGGGGACGGTGAGGAGGTGGATGTCGTCAACGAGGCCTTTGCCGCCGTAGAGGTTAACCATGAAGCCGGTCTTGGGGCCTTCGGTCTCGGGGGTGTCGATTTGAAACAGGTCCTCGCCATTGACGCGGACGTTGAGTTTATCGCCTTTGGACTCGACGTAGATGCGCCACCAGTCGTCGCGGGTGAGGTCGATCTTGGCGGACTTGATGACCTTGAGTTTGGTGCCGTCAGGGACGACGGCGCGGACGAAGCCGGTGCTGTAGATGATGACGGCAATCTTCCAACTGCGCTGGGCCTCGGGATTGGCGGCGAGGAAACGGAGGCCCATCCCATTGACGGAGGTGGGCTGGAGGAGGACCTGGACGCCGGCATCGGTGACGCCCTCGGGTAGCTTTTGCCAGATGGCACCCTGGCGCCCGGTGCCGGAGTCGATCTCGGCGACGCCATCGATCATCTTAACGCTGCCGGCGAACTCGCCTCTGGGCACGAGCCACTTTTTGTCCAACTCGGGGGTGCTGAATTTCTCATCGATGACGAGGGTTCCGTCTTTGATGAGCTTGGGCCGCATCTCTTTGGGGATTTTATCGGCGGCGAGGGTGCATGTCGCGGAGCAGAGGAGGATGAGGAGCCGTTTTCTCATAAGCTGCCATTTGCTCCGAAAGCGAAACTTTTGTCAAGCCGATAGCTGGGTCTATTGAGTCAGCTCATCCCAGCTTTTCAGGCCGGTGATGGGGAGGGCGAACTGGGCGGCGGCGGGCCAGGCGGGGGTGCCGGCTTTTTGGAAGAGGTCGTAGATGAGTTTTTTGCTGTGGGGGTCGGCGATGGAGTGGGGGGCGTTGCGCCAGAGGCCGAGGCGAAGGCCGCCCTCGTGGGCGTGGTCGACGTGGCGATGGTAGATGAAGGCGTCGACGGTGGGGAGGGTCTGGATTTTTTCCCAGGCGTAGGCGTAGGCGGCGGCTTGGAGTTGCTCGCCCTCGGGGGTGAGGAGGGTGTGGAAGCCTTGCTCGCTGAGGATGATGCGGCGGGGTTTTCCCTGCCAGAGGAACTCGGGCTGGGTCATGTGAAGGCAGGCGACTTCGAGATTTTTGAAGGTGATGTGCGGGGAGTCGTCGGTGGTCCAGGCGGCTTTATCAAGCCAGGTGCGGGGATTGCCGAGGTCATCGGGGTAGGGGTGATGGGCGACGTGCCAGTCGAAGTCACCGCGCTCGCGGGCGATGCGGGCAAAGGTGTCGAGGAAGTCGCGCCCTTTGTAGGCCTCCTGATCGCTGATGCCGGGCATGGACTTATTCCAATGATGATCAAAGGAGAGGTAGCAGCGGGCGTGGGCGGAGTGGTGGCGGAGGGTCTGATGAGTGGCGCGGACGGCTTTTTCATACTCGCTGACGGCCTCGGCCATGGGCATGGAGCCGAGGTTATACCAGAGCCATTGGGAATTGACCTCATTACCGATGATGTAACCCCAGACGCGGCCGTTTTCGGGGTGGGCTCCGCTGTAGCGCTGGGCGAGGACGGAGATGAGGGCGCGGTAGAGGCGGAGTCCTTCGGGGGTGGCGGTGTTGAAGGCGGAGATGTTGTATTTGCCATCGGCCTTGGCCTTGGGGTGAAGGAGGAGTTTGTCCTTGGCGGCGTCCTTGGTGGGGTAGGCGAGGAGGATGGCGTAAACGAGAATGCCCTTGTCAGCGAGGGGCTTGATCTGGGAGTCGAGGTTCTTGAGGTAGTTCGGATTGAGATGGTAGTCGGTGCCCTCGAAGGAGAAGGTCTGCGATTTGGGCTGTGGGGAGGCGTGAAAGAGGGCGCCAAGGCTGACATTGATGCCGGCGTGGTGAATGCCGAGGGCGATGGCGTCATCGACCATCTGCACCTGGAGACCTTTTTTGCTGGGGGGAGTGGGGAAGGGGTCGGCGTTCGGCTGGGCCGCCGCGGTGAGGCATGAAAGGAAAGCGAGAAGGCAGAGTCGAGCGAACATCTGTGCAGCCTAGAGCAGGTGCGGGAGGACTCCAACTGACAATCCAGATGGGACTCAAAAGGATGTGATAAGGGGCAGGTGGGAGCGGGGTGAGGAGACGTCAATCGGGCTGAGAAGTGCTGAATGAGTTGCCATGAGCCTTAAAGAGCATAAGATCGACCTCCCCTTTTTGCCAAGACCCCCCCCATGACCTCCCCCAAGAACATTCGAAATCTCGCCATCATCGCCCACGTTGACCATGGCAAAACCACCCTCGTTGACGGACTGCTGAAAGCAGGCGGCACGTATCGTGAGAACCAAGCGACGACCGAGCGCGCCATGGACAGCATGGACCTGGAACGCGAGAAGGGAATCACGATCAAGGCAAAGAATACGTCGGTGCATTGGAATGATCACATCATCAACATCGTGGATACTCCCGGCCATGCTGACTTCGGTGGCGAAGTGGAGCGTGTGATGAAGATGGTGGATGGTGTTTTGCTGGTGGTGGACGCCTATGAAGGCCCGCAGGCCCAGACGCGGTTTGTTTTGAAAAAGGCTCTGGCTCAAGGGCTGCGCCCGGTGGTTTTCGTGAACAAGATGGACCGGCCGAATGTGGACCCTGCGAAAGTGCACGATCTGGTGCTGGAACTCTTCCTGGAACTGGAGGCGACGGACGAGCAGTTCAATGCCCCGTTCATCTATGGCAGTGCGCGCGCTGGCTGGGTGAGCGAAACGCCGGATGGTGAGCAGAAGGACATGAGTTTCCTGCTGGAGAAGATCAAGCAATTCATCCCGGCTCCGGTGGCTGAGGAGGAAGGCGAATTCCAGATGCTGATCAGCAACATCGACTGGGATAATTTCGTGGGTCGTGTGGCGGTGGGTAAGATCACCCGTGGCTCGGTGAAGATGAGTGATCGTGTGTTCATTTTGGGGAAAGAGCCTGGAGAACCGGCTAAAGCGATCAAGGTGACGAAAGTGTTTCAATACACGGGTCTGGCTTTCAGTGATGCGGTGATCGGCACGGCCGGTGACATCGTGGGCATCAGTGGATTTGAAGATGCAGACATCGGTCAAACGGTGGCTGGATCGGCGGATGCTCCGGCGATGCCATTTGTGGCCATCGATCCTCCGACGATCGAGATGCAGTTCTCGGTGAACGACAGTCCTTTGGCCGGACGGGAAGGGGACCACGTGACCTCGCGGAAGATCCGGGATCGTCTGATGAAGGAAGCGAAAGCGAACGTGGCCATCCAGGTGCGCGACACGGAACTGGCGGGTATCTTTGGCGTCAGTGCGCGCGGTGCGATGCAGATCGCGGTGCTCGTGGAGCAGATGCGCCGTGAAGGATTCGAAGTGTGTGTGTCGCGTCCGATCGCGATCACCAAAAAGGCAGAAGACGGCACGACGCTGGAGCCTTATGAAACGATGTGGGTGGAATCCCCTGAAGAATACGTGGGTGGCATCATGAAGCGGATCGCGGCGAGGAAAGGCCGGATCGACGACATCAAGTCGCACACGCACAGCACCACGATCGTGTGCACGATACCGACACGCGGCATCATCGGTTTTGAATTCGAGTTGATGAACCTGACCAGTGGTCACGGCATTTTCTCGCATCTCTTCAAGGAGTATGCGCCGCATTGTGGAGCCATGAACACCCGCACGACGGGGACTCTGGTGAGCACGGAGTCCGGTGAAGCGACGGGCTACGCGCTGGATACGATTCAGGTGCGTGGAAAACTTTTCATCGGAGCGGGTGATCCTGTTTATGACGGGATGATCGTGGGAGAAAATCCACGAACGGACGATCTGCCAGTGAATCCGACGCGCAGCAAGCAGCTGACGAACTTCCGTGCTTCGGGAACGGACAAGGGTATCGCCTTGACACCACCGATTCGCTTCAGTTTGGAGCGCGCCATCGAGTACATCGCAGGTGATGAACTCGTGGAGGCCACGCCTAAGTCCATCCGAATCCGCAAGCGCATCCTGGATCAAAACATCCGGGCGCGTGAGGCGAAGAAGTTGAAGGATCAGTCCGACTCCTAGTCGTTGGTTTTCTTTTCGGTCGAAATGAGCTGTGCTCGCAGTCTGCCCGTATGGTAGAGTGCTGCATCGCTCATGGAGAACCGTCTTCGAAACTCGATCCTTTTCCTGTCTGCCGTCACCCTGTTGTCGGCGCTGGTGCTGATCGCGTTTCTGATGCGCGGTCAAAAAGAGCTGCCGCCGGATGAGTGGGCGCTGCGCTCTCCCTCGGTGCAGCGGTCTGGCAGTTTGCGTGATGAGAATCGGAAGGCGCAGACTTTCCATTCTGCGGAGGAAGCTCCGGTCAAAGGAGTGACGGCCGACCCATCAAGCGATCCGCTTTTGGAAGCGCTGAAGAGTCACGCGGCTGAACCGAATGCGGTCGCGAATGAGATGCTGATCACTTTCCGCGACAAGGCTGCGCAGGAGGCATTCAAGAAAAGGATGGCGGGTTTTGGTCTGAAGTTGATCGGGAGCCTGGATGCTTTGAATGCGTTGCGAGTCGGGTATCAGGATCTCGGGCGACTGCGGGATCTGCTGGGTGATTTTGAAGGGGGGGCTTCAGCGGAGGCGAACCTGTGGATGCAACTGCCGAACGAGCCGAGAACGGACCCATCTAACGAGGGCGGAACGACGCCTTTTCAGCGGGGGCAGTCGATGATGGATGCGATCGCTGCGGGTGGGGATCGCTCTCATTGGGGAGTGGGGATCAAGGTGGCCGTTTTGGACACTGGGATCATGAACCATCCGACCTTTGGTGAGACGCAGGTAACGCATGTGGACCTGGTGAAGGACGGGCAGGCTTTTCACAGTCATGGAACCAGCGTGGCCTCACTCATCGCAGGCCAGAATCCGCAGGCACCGGGTGTGGCTCCGGCGACGTCGATCCTCGATGTGCGGGTGGCGGATCCCGAGGGTTTCACGGTGAGCTCAGTGCTTTCTCAAGGGGTCATCGAGGCGGTGGACCGGGGTGCGAAAGTCCTCAACATCAGTTTTGGCGGAACGGGTGACAGTGATGTGCTGCGTGCAGCGCTGGACTACGCGTGGAAAAAAGGTGCCGTCGTGGTGGCAGCTGCCGGTAATGAAGGCGTGGATCAACTCGCCTACCCGGCGGCGTATGCGGGCGTGCTCAGTGTAGGAAGTGTCGATGCGAAGGGTAAACAGGCCAGCTTTTCAAACTCGGGCGAGGGGCTGGACCTTGTGGCACCTGGAGTGGGAGTGGTCACTGCGTGGGAGACTGACAAAGTGGCCATCGCGAGCGGCACATCCCATTCAACAGGACTCGTTTCGGGCTCTGCCGCCGCGTATTTGGCTTGGGGCGTCCCGTCGCAGGATGTGATTCGCCTTTTAAAAAGCCACGCTAAGAGAACCGGAGCGCCGTCCCAACAGCTGGGCGCGGGCATTTTGAACATTCGAGAAAACGCGCGCTAAAGGTCACTCCGGTGCTGCCTCGCCGAGGTAAGAAGCGAGATGCTTCCGCAGCTCTGCGCGGGCACGGAAAAGAAGACTCTTCACCGCAGGCAATGACATGCCGAGCACTTCGCAGATCTGCTCATAGGGCACGTCTTCGTAACGACGCATAACAACGGCGAGCCGCTGTTTTTCAGGGAGCATCGAGATGGCGTGATCGAGAGCGTTCTCGAGTTCGGTTTGCTGACTGATCTCGTCAGGCGCCGGCGAAGTGAGGGATGCGTATTGCTTCGGTGGCTCGTCTTCGTTTTCCTGCTCGATGGAGACTTCCTTCCGGCGATTGCGTTTTCTCAACTCATTAAAAACGAGATTCCGCGTGATGGTAAACATCCAGGTGGTGAACTTGGCCGAGGGCTCGTAGCGCGGAGCACTGCGCCAGATGCGGATGAAGACCTGCTGAGCCACGTCGTGGGCATCATCGACACTGTTGAGCATGCGCGCGACTGTTCCGATGATGGTGCGCTGATGCAACTCGACGAGGCGCTCAAAGGCACGCACATCGCCCTCTTTAACTCGGAGCATCAGGCGGACGCTTTCGACATCCGATGATTCATCGACCGCGCCTGAGGGCGTGGAGTCGGTAGGAAGAGAAGCGGGCCATTCCGGGTCCGGCATGAGAAATACTGGGGAGGTGAGAGCCATGCTAGCTGTGCTCATGGCGGATGTAAACAGCGGTCGCCGCGAATGGTTGCGCCGATTTTTAGCGAATCGAATCTGGCCTGATGAAGGACTAGTTTCGATTGTCCACCGTCCGACGCACCGTCTTTCCAGGGTTCATGAGATCGTCCTGTTCAAGTCCTGTGATACGGGTGACGCCCTTGAGAAAACCCGTGAGCACGAGGAACATCACGGCACAGAGGGGGACGCCGATGACGAGAAAGCCTGCCCAATTGAGCTTTCCGATGGCTTTGACAAAGGCCTCACTCCCGGGCTCTTTCCCGCCGAGCAGGTACATGGCCAAGAGGAAATTTCCAATGGCCGAGAGAGCCATGCCGGAGCCCATGCCGAGAGAGGCTTTGAAGAGAAGCTTGGAAAAGTCAGAGCGCTGATCTTGCGAGATGATCGATTTTTCCAAGAGAGGTCGATTGATCAACTGAGGCGTGAGCAAGATGGACTCAATCAAGGGTTTCCCCCAGCGGTGGCTGAGCGGAAAAGCGAGGCCGAGGAAGATGGGCACTGAGGCTTCTTTGATGGCAAACCAGAAGGCATCGAGATTTAAGAGTCCGAGACCGCCGGTCAACATGACGGCGACGAGACCGAGGATGGAAAAGAAGTTAAGGCCACCGCGGGTCACGTAGCAGTAAACGCCAAATCCGAGGGGAAGCATGAGTGCCACAACCAAGGCCCAAAAAGGACCCAACCGCCCAGCTTCACTCAACCACTCCAGTGCGGCAGAAGGCAGGATGACGGTCAGAAGGAGATCAACAATCGGGTTTGGCGGGGTCGGCTCAGCACTCATTTTGGGGCGTCGATCATAGCCCAGAGTCGAGCTGAGAGCCAATGCCGAATCATGCGATCAAGGCCTTCACGACTTTCGCAGGGTTGACTCCGATGAGCTTGCCGTCGAGGCCCTGCGTCTTGAAGCTGAAGCGGTCGGCGTGGAAGCCGAGGAGTTCAAGCACGGTGGCGTGGAAGTCGCTGATGTGGAGCGGGTCTTTAACGATGTTGTAGCTGAAATCATCGGTCTCGCCGTAGATCTGGCCACCGCGAGTGCCGCCACCGGCCATCCACATGCTGAAGCAGCGCGGGTGGTGATCGCGACCATAGTTTTCTTTGGTCAGGCCTCCCTGGCTGTAGATCGTGCGACCAAATTCGCCGCCCCAGATGATGAGCGTGTCGTCGAACATGCCGCGCTGTTTGAGATCCTGAATGAGGGCGGAGCAGGGTTGATCGACGTCTTTGCACTGGCTGGGCATGCGTCCGCTGACGTTGGAGTGATGGTCCCAGTTGTTGTGATAGATCTGCACGAAACGCACACCGCGCTCGACCAATCGTCGGGCCATGAGCACGCTGTTGGCAAAGCTGCCTGGCTTCTTCGCTTCCTCGCCGTAGAGTTTGTAGATGTGATCGGGCTCCTTGGTGATGTCGGTGAGTTCCGGCACGCTGGCCTGCATGCGGAAGGCCATTTCGTATTGCTGGATGCGCGTGTGCGTTTCGGGATCGCCGACTTCCTGGTAGTTGATCTCGTTGAGGGCATTCAGGCCTTCGATGGTGCGTTTCCGCACGCTGTCGGGCACGCCAGGCGGGTTGTTGATGTAGAGGATGGGGTCGCCTTTGCTGCGGAAGCTCACACCGGCGTGTTCACCGGGCAGATAACCGCTGGACCAAAGACGTGACGAGATGGCCTGCTCCTGCTCGCGATTGCTCGGCGTGGCGATGAGCACGACGAAGGTGGGCAGGTTCGAATTCATCGAGCCAAGGCCGTAGGAGGCCCAGGAACCGAGGCAGGGACGTCCGCCGATCTGATTTCCCGTCTGCATGGCGCAAATGGCCGGCTCATGATTGATGGCCTCCGTATGCAGCGACCGCATCCAGCAGATGTCATCCGCTTTCTTGGCGAGGTTTGGCAGCAACTGCGTGTTCATCATCATGCCGCACTGACCCGCGGCACTGAACTGGAACTTCGATGGCGCGATGGGGAAACGCGCCTGCCCACTGGTCATCGTGGTGAGGCGCTGACCATTGCGGATGCTCTCTGGCAGATCTTTGTCGTAATAGGCCTGCATCTGCGGCTTGTAGTCGAACAAATCCATCTGCGCCGGTCCACCGACCATGTGCAGGTAGATCACGCGCTTGGCCTTTGGCGGGAACTGCGGCCCTTGAGCCTGCGCATTCGATGCATTGGCCAAAGACTCGCCAAACAGCGAAGCCAGCGCCGCACCACCGAGCACGTTTTTCCCGCGAGCGAAGAGCTGACGGCGAGTTTGGAAGGTGTTCCATTCTTGGAGGAGATTCATAGGGTGCTGGTTTGGGGTAAGACATTAAGTCCGAGCGCCGAGGCGACTTGACGCTGGCGATCATCAAAGCTGAGGAAGCAGTTGCAGAATAGAAGGCTGGCTGCTGCAACATGCATGAGGTCTAGCGTGCGCGTGCCAACGAAAGGTGTGAAACGAGCCGAAAGACGAGAGGCTTCAATGGACATGGTGCGGCAATCCACATGCTCCTCGCGATAGGCACCCGATTCGAAATTGGCGTCGAACTGGGACTTTGCGGCAACTGCTTCTTCTGGGGCGATACGCTTTGTGAATACGGCTCGTAACAGAGCATTCTCAAATTCCAGGATGGTCAACCAAGTAAGGGAAATCGGCTCGGTCAGTGTGCCAACTGTTTGCAGAGCCACAGGTGAAGTTACCTCTTTGAGATAGAGGGAGACGAGAAAGCCACTGTCAGCGCAGGTCATCAGTGTTCCCCTCGTTCTTCGTCCATGAGTTGTTGGATGGTGCCTGCGGGTAGGACGCGATCACCAAAAATGGCGCGTTGCTGGGCCGCGAAATCAGGCCACTGCACTTTTTCTACTGGGCGAGGCTTTGGCAACGGCGTAAGTAGAGCAACGGCATAACCACCCGCCATAAGGTGAATACTCTCGTGACCATTCACGAAAGCATCGAGCTGGCTGGTGTCGCGTTTCAGATCTTCGAGTTCAGCAGTTTTCATGGTGCGTGGTATATCACTTATTCAGGACTTCGTCGAGGTTCAGCATCTGATTCGCAAGCATCGTCCAAGCCGCGAGCTCGGCTTTGGGGAGCTTCTCGTTGGGTTTGGATTCGCCGACTTTGAGGAGAGCCTCGGCATCGGCGGCGCTGGTGGTGTAGTGTTGGCGCAGATCGGCGAGGCTGGCGGTGAGGATGGTGAGTTCGTTGGCTTTGAGTGGGCGGCAGAGGATATGCTCGGCGATGTAGGCGAGTGGGTCTGGGGATGCGACGGCTTTTTGGGCGAGGTTGCGAGCGGCTTCGATGAACTGCGGGTCGTTCATGGTGACGAGGGCTTGCAGCGGCGTGTTCGTGCGGTCGCGGCGGACGCAGCTCACCTCGCGGCTGGGGGCGTTGAAGATGTCCATGTTGGGTGACGGAGACATGCGCTTCCAGAAGTTGTAGAGCGTGCGGCGGTAGAGGTTTTCGCCTTTGTCTTGGGCGTAGCGCTCGGTGCCGAGGCCGACGACTTCCCAGATGTTTTCCGGCTGGTAAGGCATGGTGCCGGGGCCCCCCATGCGAGGTGAAAGGGTGCCGCTGGCAGCGAGGGCGTAGTCGCGTATCATCTCGGCATCCATGCGGAAGCGTGGGCCACGGCTGAGGAGGGAGTTGTCACGATCTTTCTCGATCTTCTCCGTTGTGATGAGCGCGGCCTGGCGGTAGGTGGCGGAGGTGAGAAGCATCTTGTAGAAGCGCTTCACATCCCAGCCGCTCTCACGGAACTCGACGGCGAGCCAGTCGAGCAGTTCAGGATGCGTGGGAGCACTGCCCATGATGCCGAAGTCGTCGCTCGTCTTCACGATGCCCGCACCGAAAAGCTCCTGCCAGAACCGGTTCACGGTGACGCGTGCGGTGAGCGGATTGCTGGCATCCACGAGCCACTGCGCAAGGCCAAGACGATTCTTCGGAGCGTTAGGAGTCAGCTTGCCGAGCGCGGCGGGCACGGCGGCATCGACTTGATCGCCGACTTTGTCATAAGCACCCCGCATGAGGATGTTTGCCATGGGTTTGGCATCCATTTTCTCTTCCTGAATGTGGGTGATGGGACTGCGGGCTTTGATGGCTTCCTGTTCGGCGGTGAGCTTGTTGGTTTGGGCAGAAGCGGTCTGATAAGCCTTGTCGCGAGTGGCGAGATAGTGATCGAAGAGTGCCTCGCGATTCTTCGGGTGGATATTCTTGGCTCCGACGAACTGCTGAAGTGGCACCACCTTGGCAAGAGTCTGGACTTCCGTGGCAGTGATCTGGCGGTCATAAAGCCGGATGTCCTGCACGCCACCTTCACGCAGGGGTGTCGAGCTACGCTGGCCGATTTTGGTCGGGGTGGTGGTGACGATGCTTCCCTTCAGCGAGGCCGCATCCGCCTTCACCGGCGTGTCCACGCCATCCACAAAGATGCGGAGTCCGCCGACCTTGCCCTTGCCATCATAGGTCACAAAGAGGTGCTGCCAGACGCCCGCACGAAGCGCCGGCTTGGCGGTGGTTACTTTCAGGGCGTCGCCGGGCCACTGACTGATGATGTGGACACTCAGTTTGTTTGCCGCCTGCATGATGTCCCAGCCACGGAAGCCGTTTTTCTCATCCATGCGGGCGAGGATGCTGCCGCTCTGCGTCACATTGCCTGCGCGGAACCACAGGCCATAGCTGAAGGGCTTGTCCTTCTCGAAATTGCCCACATCGCCGAGGTCAAAATTGCTGCCAGGTTTGATCTCAGGTGCCGGGCCCAGTTTGCCATCCGGTTTCCAGGTGATGGCACCCGCAGACTTGAAGGTCTTCGCGGTCTTTGACTCGCCACAGGTGGCAACGACTTCCTGGCCTTTGCCTTCATTCAGCGGAATGTGGGCGATGATGCCCTTCGTTGGAATGTCAGCGGCTAGGTCCGCGGGTTTGGCGGAAGCAAACCATGTCTCAAATGACTTCGCCGCATTGGTGCGTGCTTCATTTTGCAGCTTCTGAGAAGAGTCGATCTCTGCGGGCAGTGCCGCCCAGCGCGGACGATCTGTTCCCGTGGGCAGCACGAGGATGGGGCCGAGGCCGTCCTTTACGTTTCCGTCTTTGGCCTTCTGCGTCGTGTTGCGGAAGAAAGCGGCCATCGAGTAGTAGTCACGCTGCGTGATGGGATCAAATTTGTGGTCGTGGCACTGCGAGCAGTTCGTGGTGAGCCCCATGTAAACCCAGCCCATCGTCTGCACGCGATCCGCCGCGTAGTTGGCGAGGTTTTCCTCATCAATGGTGCCGCCTTCATTCGTGGTGATGTTGCAGCGCTGGAAGCCGGTGGCGACAAGCTGGTCTTCCGTCGGCTTCGGAAGTAGATCGCCCGCGATCTGCTCGATGGTGAACTGATCGAAAGGTTGGTTGCGATTGAAGGCTTTCACTACCCAGTCGCGGTAGGGCCACATCTCACGAGGTTTGTCGAAATGGAGGCCGTGCGTGTCGCCGTAGCGTGCGGCGTCCAGCCAATATCGGGCGCGATGCTCGCCATAGGCGGGTAGCTTCATGAGTTCATCGACGAGTGAGCTGACCTGGGCGTCGGTTAGTTTTGTGGCCGCGGCATAACGCTTGACCAATTCCGGCGAAGGTGGCAGCCCGGTGAGGTCCAGCGAGATGCGACGCACGAGCGCGTGGGCATCGGCCTCGGGGGCAGGTGTCAGGCCTCCTGCCTCAAGCGCAGAGAGGACAAATTGATCCACGGGGTTCTTGACCCAGGTTGTATCCTTAACGGCAGGTGGTGTGCCGCGCTGAGGTTGAATGAGAGACCAATGAGGCTGCCACGGTGCTCCTTGCGCGATCCACTCCTTGATGAGGGCGATCTGCTCCGGCTTCAGGGACTTGTGAGACTCCGGCGGCGGCATGATCTCATCTTCATCTTTTGATAAGAGTCGTTGGAACAGGCTGCTCTTATCTGGTTGGCCTTTGATGACTGTGGGCGCTTCGCCTTTTTTTCCTGTGAAGAATCCCGCTTCGGTATCAAGACGCAGGCCTGCTTTGCGGGTGCCAGGGTCTGGTCCGTGGCAGTGAAAGCAGGCATCCGCCAAGATGGGTCGAATGTCTTTGTTGAAACCAAGGGGCGCGGCTGAAACAGTCGCCGTCGCAACAAAGAGGGCAAGAAGGGTGAGGTTGGGTCGAGCAGACATCCGGTAAGAATGGGTTCAAGTGAGCTTACGTCACAAGTCACTCATGAACCACGCAATTCTTGCCAACGAAATGTGTCGGATCCGGCTATGACTGGATCTGATGTGGGTCAGTCAAGTGTGCGTTTTGGCGGGGCGATGGTGATACCTGTGGCCGGTTTCGGGGCATTTTTGGAGGGGAGTCCATCCGCGAAGCGCTGGACTTCATACCCCGCGACGTTCGCGATGAGGTCCAAGCCTTTGAGGAACTCCCAGGTCGCAGGCACGCCCACTTCATCTGCGATGCGGCGGGCATCGAGATAGGTATTGAAGGCGTCCGGCATGACTTGAAACAGAGCGACTCCGTTTGGGTCACTCTTGATGGAGCGCATGGCGCTGATAAATCCTGAGTTGGGTTGTTTGAGTTGCTCCGCAGACTCTCCTCCACCCGCGCGCGGGGTCATGGCGATCTGGACCCATGTTGAGCCCGGTTTAACGGTGGGCGTCATCACGTAAGACTTTGAGAAGATCTGGCTGGATGCCGCTTTTTTGAGCACTTCCGCGACGCGAAATGCATCATAGATCACCCTTGCTTTCCCCGCATTCTTAAAGCTGTCCTGGCTTCCGAGAGCCTTGAAGTAGTCTGTGATGTCACGGGGTGTGGGCTTCACCTCCTCAGGTTTGGCTCCCCAGTAGAACATGTATTTATTGCCTGCTCTGGCTACCTTGATGATGGGCTTTGCGGGGTCTTTCGAGGGGTCCATGGCGGTCCATTTGGAGGTGTCGCCTTTAGTCGCTGCGGCGACGGCTGTGGCCACATCCGGGAGGGGTTGTCGAACGATCAGAGAAATATTACCCAATCGATCCAGCAGAGTCTTGTCTGGAACGATGCCGGCCGCAGCGACGTTTTTGTAGGCATGGGCGACGAGGTCCATCTGAAACGCGCCTGCGAGGGGAGAAATCTCGGGCCAGGCTTTTGCCACTTCTGCTTTCGACCCTAGAATGGACTCCAGCATTTTGGCAAAGGGGTCGATCTTGATGTCCTGATATTCGAGCTGCGACTTCACCTTCTCCAGTCCTGCCAAAATCGGATTTATGTAATCTGATTCGCGATAAAGTATAACTCCTTCTTTGGCGACCATAACCCTCGTTTCGACGGGTTTTTCTGGGTAGGGGCGCGGATTTGGCATCCGAACGATTGAGGAAGCGGGTGGAGTGTAAATGGGCGTCTGATCAAGACGTGACTTCATGCTCTCGACGTCGGCTAGGAGTTTTTCGATTTCCGCTTTCTGCTTTTCACGATCTGCTTTTCGATCCGCGATTTGTTTCTGAATGTTGTCGATGTCGACGAGCTTTTGTTTTTCTGGGGAAAGATCGAGAGTCTTGATCTCTTCGATGCTGCGCTTCAAGAGAGCTTCTTTAGCTTTGATATTTTCTTCGATTTTCGCCAGATCCAAAGGGGGCTCTTCTTTAGAGATGATCTCTTTTAGTTGAGCCAGCATCTCGGCGTCGACCGGCGGAAGATCGGACAAGATTTTCTTGACGGCGCTGGCCACCCCCAAGCCGACCAATACCAGTACGATGATGAGGACTCCGACGACATTGGTCATCGTATCCATGAGGGCAACAAAAGGTATTTCTTGCTCTTCGCCGTGTCTTCTTTTTGCCATGAAACGGAGGTCCTAAATTTTGGTCTTGGCTGGCTCTGTCAGCAGTTTAGCGTCTGGAGGTGGGGGGATGCTGCCCATAAAATCTTTAAACATTTTCAGATCGACTTCACCCCTCCCAGGGATTGGAAGCTTGGCGACTCGGGATGGCAAGATGCCGTGAGTCTGTTGGGCCCAACCTGCTGCGTTTGAAAAAGAGGTAGCTCCGTCGTCACGCACGAGAAAGATAAGCTTTGAGGAGGGCGTGGCTTTCACCTGTTTGAGGAAGAAGTCATACGACGTATCGGCGATGATGACTGGAGCGGCGGAGCTGACTTGCGTTCTCCGCTCTGCATCCCAATAGATTCGGATCAAACCACCGCTGGCTTCGACAAAGAAGGCCTTCGTTCCGTCGCCCTTGCCTGAACCACTGGGCTGAACAATGACTGGAGGCGGAGGTGCATTTTCCGGGGGCTTCCGCTTTTGAATCTCAGCAACAAGGAGCGCAATTTCTTTTTTGAGTTCGGCCATCTGAAGTTTGTAGCCATCAATTTCGAGAATCAGATTGTCCAATTCCTTAAGGGATTCTTGACTCATCTGCTCGTTGAGCTTCTTGACGTCAGCAGAAGTGGAAACAAGTTTTCGGTACCGGGCGAGTTTCTGCTCCTGTTCATCTAGTTTTTTCTGAAGCTCAGCGAGTGCATCCTGTTTTGCCTTGGCTTGTTCTTGAACGTCCTTTTTTTCGACCTGCTGTTTGTTGAGCTTCTTATACTCAATGGCGCGATCTACCTCTTCCTGGGTTCTCCCCTCCGTTTGGTTCGCTTGGGACACGCACAGGAATACGATAATGAGCACAAGAACACCAATGAGAGAACACAGAATGTCCAAAAAGGGCACCATGAGCATTTCTTCGCTTCCGCGATGTCTGCGTTTTGCCATCGTTCGTGTGTGGGCCTATGGTTTGGGGTGCTCTCGTCTTGGAACGGTTAGTCCCTGCTGAACCATCCTTTCTTCACGGTTTGATGAATCACGATCTGTTTTTCCCCCAATTCTTTCAGGACTCCATTGAGTGAAACGATCCCGCTGGAAAGTGCTCTTGTATAGTCTGTGGTGATTTTGACCGAATCCTTTACGGCACCCGTTAGATCCTCACGCATGCGGTTCATGTTGGTGGCGAATTCGACGCTCACCTGTTGTTGGTGGGCTTCCGCCCGGCGATCAAGGTTATGCGCTTGCTCGACGATTTTTGCGGACAGAGCATTAAGGTCCCCCAGAAATTCTTTCTGCGCGGAGGAAACGGCCCTTGCCAAAGAATCCATCATTCCCATGGGATCCCCTCCAGCGACGTGGCCACCGTCATTCAGACGAGGGATGAGGATCTCATTACAAAAAGCATCGATGTCATTGAGGTTGTCATCTTCCGCCTTCATGAGGGCATTCATGGGGAAGTTTACCCCCATGGCAAAGATGAGTCCCACAAGCGTTGCATCGAAAGCACCACCGAGGCCGTTGATAACCCCTTTGAGCACAGCGATGATAGCCTTGACGTCTTCGAGATTGTCGAAACTCAGGCTGAGGAGTGCGTGGGAGAGACCCAAGACAGTTCCGACGAAACCCATGATCGGAATGGCCCATAGAAAGGCTTTGACCGAGGTGTAGCTGCCTCCGATTCGTGAGCTGTCGATGTCCGACTGGGCCGACATGAGAGTGGCCGCATCCGATGTGCTCTGCTTCATTTCGAACAGCTCCAGTCCTTTTCGGATGCGGTTGACCATCATGCTGTCTCGCAGACTGCGAGGAAGCGTGTACAAATGGTCCACAAAAGAGCCGACAGTCTCTGCATTGATATCGGAGCCAAGATCAGCTGGCAAAACATCCAGTAAGAGTGCGCGTCTCTGATGGCGAAGTTTTTGCATCTTGAGCCAAAGGATGGCCATTGCCCAAAAGAAAAACAAGGTGTTCAGGCCGTTCACCGGAAGGTGACCTTTCCAGACATTCGCCAAATACTGCATCAAATTGTAATCTGATGACGGCATTCCCGGTGGTGGAGCGAAGGCGAGGAGAATCCCAAGAAATGCGAGCGTGCACACTGAGCCGATGGCGAAACTCTTCCAAATGTTGGCATTGGTCGGATCACTCTCAATCCAGCCTTGACGCTCGGGTTTCTCTGAATGGAACTGAGGGCTTCCATCGTTCGTGAGTTCAGTTCCATCCAGGGAGCGCTCGCCCAAGGAGGACGGAGGTGGAAGGTCAGAGTTCAATGGTTCAACAGACTGAGGGATCTGAAGCTTCGTGTTGCAGCCGGGGCAGCGCACGATTTTGCCTGCATGCTCGGGTTCAGCTTTCAGCTGCATGTTACAGGTGGGGCATTTAAACTTCATTTTGGATCCTTCTGGATGGGGTTGCGGATTGAGTAAAGAATGGGGCTACGATTATTCAGATTCAGAGGATTTGATCAATCGATAGTTTCGAATCTCTCATCAGGGTTTGCCCCTATCGTTCGACGATTGAGTCGGGCAGCAAAGGCATCAAGCGGTGATTGAAAATAAGGCGGCTTGGTGGAGCGTCCCTGATGATCGAACGACCCGAGAGCGTGAAATGCATTGAATTGGCACCCGGATACCCTGTGCTGGAGATTATACATCCTGCAGCTTGGGCTCGGATCGCTCTGAATGGCGGGCATGTCATGGAGTGGACGCCATCGGGCGAAACTCCGGTTCTTTACCTGAGCCCGGATGCAGAATTTCAAATCGGTAAACCGATCCGGGGAGGCATCCCAATCTGCTGGCCCTGGTTTGGTCCTCACCCGAGCCGGCCCGATGCACCTGCGCACGGATTTGTGCGTACAAAAATATGGGAACTGGCGGAGGTGAGGGAGATGCCTTCGGGGGTTGAGCTAACGTTGGCTCTATCTGGTAAGGGCGAGAGCGAGCCGAACTGGCCTCATGATTTTTCATTGAAGTTTGTGATCTGGATTGGGGCTGAGCTGGAGGCCAAACTAAGGGTCAGAAACACAGGCAACGTGGAATGGACGATGTCAGGTGCTCTGCATACGTATTTGAAGGTAACGGAGGTGACCCAGATCCATATTCGCGGGCTGCATGGCACCTCCTTTGTCGAGGGAAGGCTCTCCCCGGAGCGGCGATTGCAGAGAGGAGACGTGGTGATCAATCAAGAGGTGGACCGCCTGTATGCCTCTGACGGGGCAGTGGAAATCGAAGACCCCTGTGGTGAGAGGACATTGATCGTCGAGAAGGGTGGGAGTCGATCAACGGTGGTTTGGAATCCGTGGATCGAGAAGTCGAAGCGACTCGGAGACTTGCCTGATGATGCCTACCCGGGATTTCTTTGCGTCGAGAGCACGAATGCGGGAGACGATACCATCACCATCCCGGCTGGAGGTGAGCACACGCTGCTCACTCGCGTGAGAGTTCGGAAGCTTAAGGATCGAGCCTAGCGGATAAATCTTGCGCGATTGAAAAGGGAACGGGGGAAATGATCCATTTCGGCAGCCGGATTTTGAAGCTTTGACCGACGCCGCGCATGCGTTGGAGGGGTTATTTCTTTTCCATTTGCGATCTTCGCTAGTCGCGAAGAGGATTAATGAATATCAGCACCTGTTAAAATGAATTGATGCAATAAAGCGAAGGAATGAAGGGTGTTTTCGCACCCGCGGCCGTTGGAAGGGAAGGGTAGTGAGGGTGGGTTAAGGGGCTAATAGTCAGTGATTTAGTAGATCGTTGAAATCTTGGGTGGGTCGATCAGAATCGTTTGTGATTGAGGTCAAGTTAGGCTCGAAATCTGCTTCTTGATTATCGAACTCGCTTGGATCAGAGGGGCTCGGGTTCGCGTCATCTCGAACTGATGATCAAACTATCGCGTGAAACTGGCCAATAAATTTATCCGAACACAAGAAAGCATTGCTTCTCTCGAACGAAAAATGTAAGTTATTAAGGAAATACGGGATGAAATTGCACAGGAACAATTGACTGAACTTGCGATCGTCTGCTTCACTTTTTTGAGAATCAATCATCTGCATGTCATCAACTTTGGAAAGGTTTGAGCATTTTTTGATCGCACGTCGTGCGAATGGTGAGCCTTTGGATCTGAGTCGATCTTCGTCTGAGTTGGTGGTGCTGGCGTTCGATTCCCAAATGAAGCGACTGGTGGAACTGCACGTCGTGAAAGACGCAGCCACCAACGAATCGCTTCATCGTCGTTCTGCGAAGGAGAGGGCCCTGATGGCATCGGAGTTGCGGGCACCGAGCTTTGCAAGGGTGCTGACTGTGGGCGATGACGAGGGGATCGTGTATTACACCACTTCCTTGAGTGATGGGGAATCGGTGACGGATTACATCCAGCGTCGGGGTGCATTACCTGCGGCGACGGCTTTCTGTCTCCTGATGCATTTGCTGGAGGATCTGGTGCAGCTCCAGAGTTATCACCGTTTGATCGCGAAGGTGAGTCTCTCTCGATTGTTGGTCACTACTTTAGAGGACACGTTTCTTCGATTGAGAGTCTCTGATTTTGGTTTGGCGGAAAAAGAGGAACGCTCGGGAGGGGATCTCAAAAGACTCTGTGGCGAGGTCTGTGAGTTGCTGTTCCTACTGCTTACCGGCCAGGAATACTGCGGACAGAGTCCCGATGGTTTTCCGGCTTTGACATGTCTGCCCTCCAGCCTGCGTTCGACACTGCGTAACACTTTGATGGATCGGGGCAATTCACCAGCGATCCTCGAAAAACTGCGAGACGAGGTGCGGGAAGCCTTTTCAGCGATGGTGAGCAACCTCCAGGTGAGGAACACCCGGAAGCATCTGGTCATCAATAGCGGGGCGCTGCTGCCTCGGTCAAACCTTCAAAGCTTGCTGTTGGAGAATGTGCCGGTTTCGGATCTCTTGCGAGGTGCCATCGAGGCGGATGAAAGTGAAGGAGCCCAGCGCTATCCCTTCACTCTGCCAGCTCGGAGCACCAAGGACGGGCAAAGGCTCACGGTTCATCTTCTTCCTGCAGACCGGATTGTGCCGCATGATCAATACGAGGCAATTCCGCTCCAGATGTGGAGGCTCGATCCGGAGAAGCATCCCAACATCCTCCGTTCGATGAGTGTTTGGGAGAGTCCGGATTGGACGTTTTTGACCGAAGAGCGAGAGCCCGGTTTTCCTTTGAGTCGTCTGATCGCGGAGAGAATTGTTTTGAATCCTGCTGAGGTGCTGGTGCTGATGAAGCAGGTGAAGGCGGGGGTGGAGCAAGCCGAAGAGTGTGGCGTCTTGGATTTGGATCTGCATCCTTCCAATATCGTCTTGAGGGTAGGCAAACAGGGCCCCATGCAGAGCCGTGAATTCGAAAAGCTAATGCTGAAGAGGGTGGACTCATGGCCCAGTTTCGTGCTGAAACTAAGACCCCACGCGACGATGAGGGGGCTTTACGAGCAACTTCTGGTGGATGCGCCGCTGGATCGTGGCAAGCACGATCCTTCCTTGCACCCCAAGGATGCTTGTCGGCGGTCATTCGTTGCGCTGGCTGTTTACATGCTTACTGGCCAGCGCCTGGTAGGTCGGCAGGTGGAGTTCCCGGAGACGGTTGTTCCTCCCCTTGCTGAATACCTGCGTTCTTGCCTCGATAGGGCGAAGCGCTTTGGAAAATCTCCTTCTCGTGAAGAATTCCTGAAGGAGTTTGAGTCGCTCGCGGGCACATCGGGAGACGACAAAAGTTTTGTTGCCCGCTACCGGAGTGCCGCCGGGGTGCCTGCGGCGGAAATGGAGAGCGCAGGCTCGGTATCTGATTTCGAAGAAGACGGCGATGCCTGGAATGACAAAGTGGACACAGCGAAGCCGGTCATCAAAAAGCCGCATGCAACGCAGAGATTGCTTTCGGGTCCCCAACCGATTGATTTGGGACGACCGAGCAGCAGGAGCAACGGCATGGTGGGAATGGTGCTCTGGGGTGTCATCTGTCTGGTGTTGGGCATTTTCGTGATCACGCTTTTTGCGGGAGATAACTCTGCGCATCAGTTGGATCCTTCTGAAGCGCCTGCGAAGCGTGATATCCGGAGAGCGATCATTCCGACGGCAGCGGAGCTTGAGGATTACTATAGGAAGCAGACTGGAGTCGTGGATTCATCTGCACAGAAGCAGGAACAAGTGGCGGATGTGGAGAGCCGCTGATGAAGGACAAGTTTAGAAAATCCAATAGTTGGCCCATTGGCTGCCCTTGACACTCAGGTGACCACCCTTATGTCAGCCCTAGCGAGAGCGATCGTCTGAAATTTCCCACTAACTGAAAAACATCCGACAAGACAGAGAATGATGAAGGTAAACAACACCATCGTGATATCGATCGGACAGGCTGGCAATCAAATCGCCGCGTCTTTCTGGAAAACCGTTTGCCTTGAGCACGGTATTGATCCGCTGAACGGAACCACGGCCGATGGTCAGGATCCCAAAGGAAATTGGAGCGCGTTTTTCACGCGCCTCGGAGAAGGCACGGGAGGAAGCTATGTGCCGAGGGCTGTGATGGTGGACTTGGAGCCGAGCGTCATTGCGAGTGTGAAAGCTCACTCGGGATCGCTCTTCAATCCGGCTAGCCTGATCCATCGCACCGAGGGAGCGGGAGGAAATTTTGCAATCGGGTATCTCGGAGCTGGACGTGAAATTCTGCCAGAGGTCATGGCAAGAATTGATGGGGAGATCGAGCGCTGCGACAATGTCGGAGGCATCATTGTCATCCACTCCACCGGCGGTGGAACGGGCAGTGGATTGAGCTCATTGGTGATCGAGGCAGTGAAGGAAAAGAATCCTGAGATTCCCGTCTTGAGCTGCGCGATCCTTCCTTCGCCCCAAGTGAGCTCCGTGGTGACGGAGCCCTACAACACGGTCTTTGCCTTGAACGCGCTGCGCCGCACAGCTGATGCGTGTCTGATCTTTGACAACGAGGCACTGTTCGAGCTTGCTCACCAAAAATGGGGAATCGAGAGCCCGTCCGTCGATGACTTGAACCTCCTGATAACCGAGGCGCTGGCTGGACTCACGGCTTCCATGAGGTTTAGTGGTTTCCTGACGGTTGAGATCAGTCTTCGCGAGTTGCTCACGAACCTTGTTCCTCAGCCCTCCTTGCATTTCCTGATGTGTGCATTCGCACCGCTGACGCCTCCTGATCGGAGTAAGTTCGAGGAAATGAGCATCGAGGACATGATCCGTAGCCTCTTTGCCAATGAATCTGTTTTTGCTGCCTGCCAGCCGATGGAAGGCCGATTCCTGAGCACGGCCGTGCTTTATCGCGGCATCATGGAAGACAAGACGGTGGCTGACAATGCGCTGGCTGCGATGCGTGAATCCCTTCCGTTGACTTATTGGATCCCGACTGCCTTCAAGATCGGCTATGTCGAGCAGGCAGGAGTCTCCCACCGGAAGAGCATGGTGCTGCTGGCGAACAATACCGAGGTGGCCCGCGTTTTGGATCGGATTTGCGCTAACTTTGACAAGCTGTGGCAGCGGAAGGCTTTCGCCAATTGGTATCTCAACGAGGGCATGTCTGAGGACCAGATCAACGCCTTGAGGTCGTCCGCTCAGGAGTTGATCCAAAGCTACCAGGTGGCCGAAGAGAGCGGAGCAAAAGCCAAGGTGCAGTCTGCCGGCCGGCCCGTTGCAGTGGCTCCAAGCGTGCTTCCCCAAGCGCCTGCGACTGCGCCCGCTCCTCCGCGTGATGGAGGCGCGGTTAGTCTTCGTGACCTCGTAGATCGAAAAATCTAAGAGAGGTATTCCATCAGCAGAAACCAAATCCCAAGAGATACCCCAAAGTGAGAGAGATCCTTAGCATTCACGTCGGCCAGTGCGGAAACCAAATTGCAGACCGTTTTTGGCGGCTCGTTTGTCGTGAGCATGGTCTCACGGAAGCAGGTGTGCCGAAAGATGGGAGTTCATCCGCATTGGCTGCCAACACCAGTTTGGAAGTCTTCTTCCACAAGGTGCGTGATGGCAAGTATGTCCCGAGAGCCGTCCTAGTGGACCTCGAACCGGGCGTGATTCATCGCATTGAGAATGGCGACATGTCCCAACTCTTTGACGAGGGAAGCATCGTCCGAAAAATCCCGGGAGCTGCGAACAATTGGGCTCGGGGATACCACACGGAAGGTGAAAAAGTCATTGATCAGGTCATGAACGTAATCGACGCCGCTGTCGAAAAAACCAAAGGTCTTCAGGGTTTTCTCCTCACTCACAGTGTCGGGGGTGGCTCTGGCTCCGGCTTGGGTTCATTGATTCTCGAGAAGCTCCGTGCGGCCTATCCCAAAAAGAAGATCTTCACTTTTTCCGTGGTGCCTTCCCCCCTCATTTCTGACAGTGCGGTGGAGCCCTACAATGCGATCCTCACTTTGCAGCGAATTTTGGATCATGCGGATGCGTGCGTGGTTCTGGACAATGAGGCGCTTTTCCGCACGGTGAAATCAAAGCTGAAGAGGAATCCTAACTACATGGATCTGAATCACCTGATCGCCCTGATCATGTCATCCGTGACGGCGTCTCTTCGATTCCCAGGCAAATTGAACACAGACCTCGGTGAGTTCATCACAAACTTGGTTCCCTTTCCGGGGAACCACTTCTTCACGGCCTCCTTTGCGCCCATGCGAGGACCCGGGGAGACTCAAGGTCGCATCGCCTTTGAGGACTTGGCCAAGGAGACCTTCGCTCAGGATAACTTCACCGCCGCCATTGATTGGAAAGACGGGGTTTACCTTTCCGCCTGTGCACTTTTCCGAGGAGATGTGCGCGCGAAGGAAGTGGATGAGAATGTCGCGGCGATCCGCAAGGGACTGAATTATGCAAACTACCTGCCAGCGCAAGGTGGGTTGAAGATCGGTGTGGCAGAGACCGCTCCAGACGGATTTGCTTCCAGCGGTTTAGCTCTGGTGAATCACACGGGTATCGCGGCTGTTTTTGAGCGGTTGGTGACTCAGTTCGACATCATGTTTGATAATCACGCCTACACTCATTGGTATGAGGGTGCAGGTGTATCCAGGGAAATGATGGCCAGTGCGCGCGATTCGATCGCGGCCATGGCCAAGAGTTATCGTGATGCAAGCTGACCCTCCGGTATAGCCTCCGTTGCCACACGTGGACAGACCGATCGAGAAACTCATTGAAGCAGCTTCCACGACCGTGGAAGAGGCGAGGAGGCGTGCCCACCATGATGCGGGACGTATCGGTGCACTCATCGAGAGCATGAGTGTTCTTGCCGATCTCAGAATGAAAGATGGAGACATCCGAAAAGCGGAGAGTCTCTACCGCGAGGCCCTGAGTCGGGTGAACGAGCAGAGAAAACCGGATGGTAAGCTTTTGGCGGGCATTTATTCACTCATCGCCCAACTGAACGAGCGGAGTGGGAGAATGGATGAGGCAGCCAAATTTTACGAGAAGGCGCTTCAGATTGGTGAGCAGATGGGACTGAACACCAGTGATGAGACGGCCACGATCAAGAACAATCTGGCGATCATCTTCAAAGGGCTCCGAGACAAGAGCAAAGCCGAGACTTATTACCTGGAGGCGCTCGATATCTTCCGCGAATTGCACGGAGAAAACAGTGGGCAGGTGGCCTCCGTTTGTAATAATCTTGGCGTCCTCTATTACGCGAATCTTGATGTCGAGCGAGCTCAGGAAATGCACGAGCGCGCTCTTTCGATTCGTGAGAAGTTAGGTGAGGACGAGATCAATCCAGCTGATTTGGCGCAGACGTATATGAATCTGGCGGCAGTCAGCAAGGCCACGGGCAATTTTCAAAAAGCCCAGGAGTGCCTCGAGCGTGCAAAAGGGCTCAGGCAAGCATCGGCGGTTGAGGATTCGCCGGATCCTCGGCGCGTGGCCAAACTCATCATCGACGCAACTGCCTAGATGTTCACCGTTCGCCACTTGCGAATGTTCGAATAGACACCCTGTTCTTGCCTCCGCTTCCGAATTGCCCTATCATTAGCCTTTATGAAATCCAACCCTTCTGTATTTTCTCAGAAAATTGACCAAGCTGTTTTGACCCATGGCCGCGAACCGACGAAAGGTTCATTGGGATCATTCATGGCTGTTTTGTCTGCGTCCGCTTTCGTTTTGAGCGGTTGCTCTGAGGAGTCAAAAAAGGAAGAGGCGAAGAAAGTGGAGCCCCCCCAAGAGGAAGTGAAATCAAGTCCTGCTCCTACTACACCCGCGGCTCCTGTTGCGACTGCAACCGGCTACCGGGCGCTCAACTCGGATGCTGAAGATGGTCTTTGGACGGGACTCCGGGGTGTGCGGGAGACCGTGCCTTCTGCCGGATTGACCTTTCGGGTTCAGGCAATCGAAGGTGATGCGGGGCGTGAAGCCGTGGCAAAAGATTTAGCAGCCAAACTGAAGAACGCGGGTTTTGAGTCAGTGTACGAGACGGTAAAGGCCGATGGCACGAAATCCAGCGGGAGTGCTCTCGTCAAATGCCACTTCACTCGTGCGCAGATCACTGAGAAGGTGTTCGCCGTCGTGGGGCGCCACTACATCGGTGGTCAGTTTGAGATGCGGTCTGATGATGACACATCGAAGCAGGAAACTGTCATCACCCTCTACGCAAAACCTGTCTTTTCAGAAGAAGGCAGAGTTACTTTCGAGTGATCCTCAAATCGGTTTTTCTAGAACCCGAGGAAGGTGCCGATCTGGTAAACGAGGAGACTCATCACGTAGGCCGTCGAGGTCATATACCCGAGTTGGAATAGCGGCCACCGCCAGCCGTTCGTCTCTCGTTTCACAATCGCGATGGTGCTGATGCACTGCATGGCGAAGACGTAAAAGACCATCAAGCTTAGGCAAACGAGAGGAGAATAAATGGCCCTCCCTTCAGGCCAGCGCTCGCCACTCAGGCGCTGCCGCAGGGGTTGCAGGTCCTCCTCTTCGCTCTCGACTGAGTAAACCACGGACATGGTGTTCACGAAAACTTCGCGCGCGGCGAAGGAGCTGATCAAGCCGATGCCGATCTTCCAGTCATAGCCCAAAGGTTTGATGAGAGGCTCGATGAGATGCCCGGCCCGGCCTGCGAGACTGTGCGCCAGTTGCTCGGAGGGAGTTCCCTCGGATTTGGGATAAGTGGAGGCCGCCCAGATCAAAATCGACAAGCCCAAAATCACAGACCCTGCTCTTTTGAGAAACAGGCTGGCTCGCTCCCAGACATGGAGGAGAATGCTCTTCAGCGCCGGCATCCGGTAGTCAGGCATCTCAAGAATCATGGGGGATGAAACGCCGCGCATGATCCCCTTGTTAAAAAGCCAGGCAAAGAAAAACGCGCCGCCGGTGCCCAAGGCATACATGCCCAGCATCAGGGCGGCCTGGGTCATCGGGCCAGCAGTTTCGCGCGGAAGCATGGCTGGAATCAAGAGTCCGTAAACCGGCAGACGAGCTGAGCAACTTGCAAAAGGAGCCACCAAAATGGTGATCAGACGGTGCTTCGGGTCATCGATGGTGCGCGTCGCCATGATCCCCGGGACGGCGCAGGCGTAGGAACTCAGCACGGGCAAAAACGACTTCCCATTCAGCCCCACTTTACTCATGAGCCAGTCCATGATGAAAGCGATCCGGGCCATGTAGCCCGTGTCCTCCATGAGACCGATGAAAAAGAACAGCAGGAGAATCTGCGGCAGAAAGATCAGCACTCCGCTCACTCCGGCGATTGCTCCTTGAACGATCAAATCACGCAGGTCTCCGGGTGCCATGTGGGCCTGCACCCACTCACCCAGACCGTTGAAGGTGGCCTCGATCAATTCCATCGGACCGGCCGCGACCGTGAAAATCAGGTAGAACAAAAAGCACAAGACCGCCACCAGTGCGGCGAATCCCCAGACCGGATGGAGAAGCACTCGGTCCAGTCGATCCGTTAACGTCTCTTGCGGTGTCTCGGGGCGTCGGAGAAAAAGGGAGCAAAGGCGCTCGATGGCGGCGTATCGGTCATTGACCAGTTGGTCCTCCCAGCCGGGGAAACTCTTTTCCATGGATCGTCTCTGGGTCGCCACTTTTTCCACGTGAGCGGAGTCGATGCCGTGGTGCAGTGGGTCGTGCTCGGAAAGGAGGTAGAGTGGCTCCAGCAGCGTCGCCCCTTTATCCAAGGCTCCGGCTTCTGCCAGGACATCCCGGCTTTGCATCAGCTCCGTCTTGATCGCCTCGGGCAGGGGCGCGGAGTGCCATTTCGGCTTCAGCACTCGGCCTTGGCTCATTGCGATCTTCAGCTCCAGCAGCCCTTTTCCGGAGGTGGCCTGCATGGGGATCACGGGTATCCCCAGCTCTTCAGAGAGCTTGGCCACATCGATGCGCCAATGTTTAGCCTCAGCCACATCCACCATATTAAGGGCTAGGATCGTCGGTAGACCCAGCTCGAGGACTTGGGTCACGAGGTAGAGATTTCGCTCCAAATTCGAGGCATCGGCGATGCAGATGATGTGATCTGGCTTAGGGGTGTCTTTCCGCCGACCCAACAAAACGTCCCGCAGCACCGCCTCATCAGGAGAGCGTGCATTCAGGCTGTAGGCGCCCGGGAGGTCGATGATTCGCATCTTTTTCCCGTGCTGGGAGAAACACTCGCCGATCTTTTTCTCCACCGTCACTCCGGGATAATTGGCTACCTTTTGTCGGAGGCCCGTGAGCGCATTGAAGACCGTGGTTTTGCCACAATTCGGATTCCCGACGAGCGCAAACAATTGCGTATCCGCACCCGGTTCAGTCCTGGAGTCTTTCGCCGCTGCGGTGCTCATGGTTGGACAGCAGCGATGCGAATTCGGGCGGCATCTTCATTTCTCATCGCCAGCTTCGAGCCGCGCACACCGATCTCCACGGGTTCACCCAGCGGCGCACGACGGATGATTTTCACCCGAGTTCCCGGCACCAGTCCCAGTTCGCGGAGCCGAGTCAGTGACGTAAAGCCTGACTCCAAACTCTCAATGAGCGCGGAAGAACCGGCGGGTAACTCAGACAGCCTGGAGGGCGATGAAGACATGGTGAAAGGTCGAACGTTCGGAAATGAGATTCTGTCGCAAAAACCTAGCGCGTTCCCGTTCCTTCACAATTCAAATGTTTGGGATCTCTCAGGCATCCGCTTCGGCTGCGCATGACATCATCCTTGTTGGAGGCCAACTTCTGTCTAAAGGTTTCCACCAGATTTGATGGATGCCCCCCCACTACCCCACCTTCCGATGATTTCTCTGCTCCATGCGACGCGGAAGCGAGTGGAGCGCGCGCTCAGCTGCAAAAAGAAGTGGATCGAGGCCGCAGCCTGCCCGGAGAGAGTCGAGCACTTATTCGCCATCGACCCCGATGACCAAGAGTCTCTCGAGGGTTTTGCCGGTCACCGGTGTCTCATGGTTCAGGAGGATGGAAAGGGCTGCGTCGGAGCCTGGAATCTTGCGGCCGCAAACAGCCGGGGTGATATTCTGGTGCAGCTCTCGGATGATTGGGTGCCACAGCAAGGCTGGGACCTGGAGTTTGCCCGCCGATTGGGTGATGTAAAACGACCCTCGGTTCTTCGCGTCAGCGACGGGCATCGGCTCGATGATCTGCTCTGCATCGCCATCTTCACCCGCGCCTGGTTGGAGCAGACTGGAACCTTTCTCAGTGATGACTATTTCGGTGTCTATTCTGATGATGAATTTAGTTTTCGCGCCTTCGAAGCCGGCGTGGTCATTGATGCCAGAGACCTCATCATGGAGCATGAGCATCCCTCTTTTGATTCGGGCGTCGAGGAGGATGAGACCTACCGCCGGCAAAACAGCTCCTTGAATTATCAAAAGGGCCGGGAGGTCTTTCTCCGGCGAAACCCAGAGGCCGCCTCGCGGTGGTTGCATGATGGCAGCTCACTGCGCTATTACCTGCCCGCCGGGCATGAGGCCTTGGAGCGTCGGCGAGTCCTCATCGCCGCCGATGCGGGCATGAAAAGTCCCGTCAGTGGGGAATGGCGCGATTATGCTCGGAAGGCAAACGAGTTGTTTGTCGGAAAAAAAGCGCACGCGAAGGTGTTTCGTGCCACCACTCAAACCCTCGTCAGATCGCTCGTCAGCATCCGTAAATCCTTTCGCGGTCGGATCGGCCTCTCGGCTGCAAATCGAGATCAGATCGATCGACTCGTCCGGGAGTTGGAGACATTCAAAGAAAAAGATTCAGACGTCCGCGAGTCCATCCAGGGAGCGCTCGAGATCTCGACGCGTGCCGCAGATCTCCTCGACGCCGTGGTGAAAAAAGCCTGGGTCAGTGAAACCATTGACAAAGAACTGGCGCGTGAGTTTCGGGCGCAGGTGAAAGCTCAGCAGACGTGGTGGGAGTCCGTGCGTGCTGTCTCGGAGCTCATACCCGCCGGGGCGGATCGAAAACTACCCGAGGCCTACTCACCACCCCTGCTCAAAGGTGGCATCCCTGTTTACATCATCTCGTTCAATCAGGTCACCTACCTGCGTAACATGGTCAGGCAATTGCGCCGCCTGGAGGTGAAACCCTCGGACATCCACGTCGTCGATAACCAGAGCACGTTTCCTCCGTTGCTCGACTACTTGTCCGAGCTCGAAGGGCAGGGCTACCGGGTTCACCGGATGCCGCGGAATCTCGGGCCGAGAGGCATCTTCGAGCCTGAATCAGGGCTCAATCTCCCGGAAGTCTTCGCTGTCACCGATCCCGATCTTCAATTCAGTGACTCCACGCCTCTGACATTCCGTGAGGACATGCTCCAGATCGCCGCTTGGTGCGGAGTTTGGAAGTGCGGCTGCGCACTCACGCTCAGTGACAGAGATCAGTTCTTGGATGGCGACTACTCCGGCGGAAAGACCATCGCCGAGTGGGAAAAAGCATTCTGGGTGGATCCGATTCCCGGCTGGCCTTCGAGCTTGGGTGGCAGACCCGTCACCGCCCGAGGCACCGTGTATCGGGCTTCTGTGGACACCACCTTTGCCGTTTACGTGAGAGACCGCATCCACAGCGGTTTCCTTGAAGCCGTGCGTGTGGCCGAGTGTTTTGAAGCCCGGCATCTACCCTGGTATGCCACGGCGGAGGAAGTGAAAAGTGGAGGCGACTCTGAGCCCCTCTCGCTGCGGGATGGCCGGACCTTTGTTCGGCCCTCACCGGCGGAGGCGGGCTGGTATCGGCAGCGGGAAAATAGCTCCACGACGTCGAAGATGAATCAGGTCAGTCTCGAAATGCTGACCACCGTGACGGAGCCCAGCACCGGCTATCCTTTCTCCTTGCCCCTGACCTCCACGTTTCTTCAAAATTGGCGCAGCCACATCGAGTCCGGCAGCGGTGAAAAACTCTTCGACTTTGTCCGGAAACAAACTCGATCCGCAGACTCCGCCACCGCCTTGATTGACCTTGGCACCGGTTATCTGCCGTTGAGTTTGTGGGCGGCCCTTCGTTGCGAGCACGTCATCTTCCATCACTCCGACCCCGACATCGTGAAGGAGATGAAGGTAGGCGTTCAGGCCAACCGCTTCGAGCACTGCGTCACCATATCGGAAGGTGTCTCTGATTGGTCACAATGCAGCAGCCCTTTCATCTTAGCCTTGACCTCTGACCGCTTGGCAGCCTCTCTGAGCGAAATGAAATCCGCTTCTAATGATTGCACGAAACGCCTCCGCGGCATCATTGTGGCGCTCGGTCAAAAGACTGGCTCGCTCGATGACCTCCTTTCCCAGGAGTCGAGGTCCGCTCTCGCAGTCTGGACGCTGATCACCACCGGTGAAGGGGACACCTTCCAGTCTTGGGCCTGTGGTTCCCAGGTTGGCTAAAGCTGATTCAAGATCCTGATATGCCGCACACTCTTAGCTCGGATCCGATCGACGCTGGCCTGGACTTCGGGTGTCGAGTGCCTGCGCCTTCCAGCGGAGGTATCATCCGCTACGAGGGCTCCGCCGCGTCGCCTGAATGTTTGATCGAGGGCTGGATGCTCGGGCCTCCCGGCTTGGTTGCTCGGGGCGTCAGATTGCGTTTGGGGTCCGACATCATCGTCGCGAAGCGGAAGCGACTCCGCCCCGACCTCATGCGACTTCACCCCGAGCGGGCTGAGGCCTTGCATTCGGGCTTCCGGGCCTCAGTGGTCTTGAAGCCGGGTAAAAATCACCTCGTCTTCCAGTTCAAGAACGAGGCCGGAAGCTGGATCGATTTCATGACCTGCACCGCTCGGCTCTCGCGCCTCTGGAAACTGCGTCGCGCCCTCGGCACCCGATCCGGATTGAATGCCTACGAGGCTTGGTTCTCTCGCCATCTGGCCTTGTCGAAAAATCAAATCAGGGAGCAGCGCGCTCTGTGTGAAGCCCTCCCTCACCGACCCACACTCTCTCTTTTCCTTCGCAGCGGAGTCGGGGGTGAAAAGGAACTCAGGCAGACGCTTCAGTCGCTCCGGGATCAGACCTACACCTCCTTTCAGATTCAGGGCATCGCCTCTGCTCCGCTCGGCAAGGGGAAAGGCAGCCTCCGGGAGGCCTTTTCCGATCTGCCCTTCTCTCCCTATCCTTTCGCGGATTTGAATGCAGCCCTGAAGGAGGCCACTGGAGAATTCTTCGCCATTATCGATGCAGGCAGCACCCTCACGCCCGATGCCTTGTTTGAGATCGCTCAGACCCTCTCGCGAGATCCCTCCGCCGAGGTGATCTTGTGTGACGAAGATCAGAGAAACGAAAAAGGAGACCTGTCCTCGCCCCGCCTTCAGATGGGGGTGAACGGTGAGCTCCTGCTTCACCAGAATTGCTTCGGTCATCTCGTCTTTTTCCGCACCGCTTTGATTCGTGACATCGGCGGCTTCCGCCCCGGCACCGAGGGGCTCGAGGTCTGGGACCTCTCTCTGCACTCCCTGGAAAAAAGCGGAGCCTCCCGCGTGCGGCTCATACCGCGTGTGCTTTTTCATCAGCTCATGGTCGAAAACAAAAGCGCCCCTGGCACTCCCAGCGGCCTCGACATCGTCAGCCATCACCTCGCCCGAGTCGCCCCCACTGCCCGAGTTCAGCCGCTCGAGGAAGGGCAGTGGAGAATCCTTTGGCCGCTCCCTGAAGTCGCGCCGAAGGTCAGCATCATCATGCCCACACGGAATCGGCTCGACCTCGTCAGAGTATCCGTCGAGTCACTCTTCGAGGTCACGCGGTATCCGAACTTCGAATTGATCATCGTGAATCATCAGTCCGACGAGGCCGATATCCTCGCCTACTTTGAGGAGGTCCGATCGAGGTTTCCCGGCACACGCATCCCGCGCGTCGAGGGGCCCTTCAATTGGGCCAAGCTCAACAACGTCGGCGTCAGGGAGGCCTCTGGTGACATCATCCTCTTCTTGAATAACGACGTCGAGATCAACGAGCCCGGTTGGCTGGAGGAAATGGTCGCGCAGGTCTGCCGGGAGGGCGTCGGAGCCGTGGGTGCCTGTTTGTTCTTCCCGGAAGGCAGCCTCCAGCACGCCGGTGTCGTCTTAAATCTCGGCGGCATCGCAGGTCACATCTTTCGGCGCGCTCGGTTGGAGGCCGACTCCATCGGCGGTCCGTCTCGCATGGTCCGGGAGGTCACCGCCGTCACCGGCGCTTGCATGGCCGTGCGTCGAGACGTCTTTCTCCAGGCCGGCGGATTTGATGAGGTGAATCTCCCCATCAGTTACAATGACATCGACTTCTGTCTCAAGCTCCGCTCCATGGGATACCGAAACATCTACACCCCCTTCGCTCGCATGGTTCACCATGAGTCCGTCTCACGGGCTGAGATGGAAAAGCAAAGCGCGCGTAAAGCAGCCGCCACCGAAGAAGCCCGCATCGTCTTGAGCCGATGGCCGGATGAGTTCAAGCGAGACGCCTTCTTCCATCCCAGCCTCTCCACCGAGATCGAGTGGCCCACCTTAAAACCGTAGCGCGCTCCACTCTCCTACTGATCACACACCATCGCCGCATGGCGCAGCGCGAGGATCGGGTCCTGCCAGGTGGGGATGAACTCCTGCGCCACAAAGTCGTTGTAGCCCGTCTCAATGATCGCCTGGATGATCGGGGGGTAGTTGATCTCCTGCTTCTCATCGATCTCGCAGCGGCCCGGATTTCCTGCCGTGTGGTAGTGTCCGATGTAGTCCTTGTGCTGGCGGATGCGGCGGATGATATCGCCATTCATGATCGACACATGATAGATGTCAAAGAGCACCTTGAAGTTCGGGCTGCCCATCGTCTTCGAGAGCTCCACACAAAAGTCCACATCATCCCCGAAGTAACCCGGATGCCCCTTCATCGGATGCGTATTGTCCCGGGAGTTCAAATGTTCCAGCACCAGCGTGATGCCCTTTTTCTCTGCCAAAGGCAGCACCTCTTTCCAGGTGTCCAGGCAGCCCTTGATCGCCGCCTCCCGGTCCATCCCCTCGTATTTCATCCCCGTGAAGGTGATTACCTTCTTGCATCCCACATCCGCAGCCAGATTGATCGCATCCGTCAGCTTCGTCACCACTTCATCGTGGAACTTCGGATTGCACGGACCATTGGAAAATCCATGGCTGCCCACCAGCGAGATATCCAGGCCCATCGCCTTCACCTCGGGGTAATACTTTTTATCGATCCCCTCCATGCCCTTCAGGCCGATCGCCTTGCTATGCTTCGCCAGTTCCAGCGTATCCATCGGTTTCCAGCACCAGCCCATCAGCGTCTGCTTCACGTTTTGGTTCTGGATCACAAAAGCCGGGTCCACCAACGGCTTCGCCGCCGCAGTTGAAGCCGCCCAAGCCGGTTTCGATCCAAGGATCGCAGCAGAAGCAGTGGCAGCATGGGTGAAAAATCGGCGTCTCGAAGAGTTCATGCCCTCAGCATGGGAGAGAAGGGAAGGGGTTGGCAAGATAAAATTACACCCCCCAGCGGAGAGACGATGAGACTGGGAGTGACGGGTTGCAGCCGTCATCCATCCATAGCCGCGCTCGCAAGAGCATGGCCGGTAGGGCGGCTGGTCCCCCAGCCGCCGCCGCAGTCCAAGCGATCATCATCGCAAGGATATCGCCGTAGGTTGTTCGCGGTTCCCTTCGGGGCTGCGCACTAGCTCGTCAGGAAGGCCTCCTCCACCCCGAGCACGCTGGAAGCGTGAACAACGTACCCGCCCCCGAGGGAACAAAGTCCCGGCTCTCCCCCTCAACTCATAGCCAAACCCATGCCACCTTGAAAAGAGAACGTCCTATCGCATTCAAGCCGGGAAAATGGGGGTCAGTGCTGGAAAATGGGGAAAATGGGGGTCAGTGTGCAACTGCTTGACATAGTCTACGGCTACGACGAGGGTATGGGCATGGCACGTAGCATTCGCATTCAATCGGCAGGAGCTTATTACCACGTCATGGCGCGGGGAAACCGGAGGGAGGACATCTTTCATGATGACGATGACCGGCGGTTCTTCCTCCATACGCTGAGCCAGGCCTGCGAGATGACGGGCTGGCGGGTTCACGCTTGGGTGCTGATGAGCAATCACTATCATCTCTTCATCCAGACGCCGGAGCCGAACCTCGTGGCGGGAATGTCGTGGCTGCAAAACACGCTCACCCGCCGCTACAATGTGCGGCACCGGAAGTGGGGGCGGCTTTTTGGAGATCGCTACAAGGCGGTGATCATTGAAGGGGAGGACCGTTTCCACTACCAGACCTTGATGGATTACATCCACCTCAACCCGGTGAGGGCGCGGATGATCCAGCCGGAGAAGGGTCAGAGTGTGCTGGACTATCCGTGGAGCAGTGTGGCGGGTGGTTATGCTTTGCCAACGAAGAAGCGGGCGAAGTGGCTGGACGCTGCGTCAGGCCTGAAGGCTTTTAACGTGGCAGATACGATGGCGGGTCGGCGGGCGATGGTGGAGCGGTTGGACAAGCGGGCGGTGAGTGAGGAGATCAAGAGCTGTGGGGTGCCTCCGCAGTCGGAGGAAGTGGATGCACGGGCAAGCCATCTGAGACGTGGCTGGTTCTGGGGCACGCAGGCCTTTGGCGAGGCGATGCGCAAGCTGGGACAGAAGCTCATGAAAAAGGCCACGCCTGCCTCGCGAGCCTATCAAAAGAACGCGATGGTACGGGAGCACGGGGAGCGGCAGGCGCTGGAGTGGCTGGCAAAAGGTCTTAAAGCGGGAGGCCTGAAAGCCGGCGACCTTGCCAAGGTGAAGGGATCGAACCCCGGGAAGGTGCTGCTGGCGGACCTGCTATGGCGGCGGACGGTGGTATCGCAAGAATGGCTGGCGGCAAAGCTGGAGATGAAATCGGCAGCGAATGTGAGCCAGCAGTTGAGGCGTCTTGACCTCAAGACTGCGATGAAGAAGGTGCCTAGTGAATTAAAACACTTTCTGGAGGAAGCCGATGCCACACACTCATGAACGCGAACCATTTGTCAAGCAGTTGCACACTGACCCCCATTTCAGTGATTGTGGATGCAATAGATGTAGATGACTCAGGAGCCGGTAGTGACGCTGATGAACCTCTTGATGCTCTATTGAAAATAGTGAGCAAAGCAGGGGGAGGAAAAGGAAGGGGACAAGGTCAAAGTAGCATGGACTACGGTTATACCTGGCAAATTACAGTAAAGATGAAAAGGTGGAACTGCCAAACTGAAGAATGGGAGGATGTCCCAAGTTTTGTGAAGACCCCGGAGTTAGGCAACGAATTTACTTTTGGGAATTACGAGAACCATGAAGCGGCGATAAAGGCGGGTGACAACTACCGTAAGCCTACTCGCGACGAGGCAAAAAAGGAATGCGAGAGCAGTTGCAGTGCAAAATGAAAAAAATCATAGTTACTATTATTTTAACCTCTATCGTTTGGGTGACAGTTCTAGTTAAGGTTGTCGCCATGACCGACGAGCGTGGAATGGTTAAAGGTGCTCAAAAAGCTGAGAGTATGCGGCTCGCGACTTCACAAATGAGGTTTAAACATCACGAGAACAACGCGATCGCGGGTGCCGACTTCATAGACGCGACACTTGAATTAGCGACGCGTTTTGGCGAAAACAGGGGCTCAAAAATCAATGCTAATTTGTTTAGCAGGGCTGTGGAACTTCATTTAGAAGCGTTTTTGGAGCCTTATGGGCAGAGTTATGTGACTGGAAGCGAAAATGGACTTACAATCCTGGGCATGCCTGAACAGACGTTTCGTATTTTTCTGCATCGGGACTATAAAGAGTCTTTTCCCGTCGGAACACCCTCCAAGAATGTGATCTTATCCCTAATTGGGCACCTCAAAAGTTTGCAAAAAGAATCCCGTGGAAAAGGGTCAGCAGTCTCAGATTGAGCAAACGCTTTTTTGATCTTTCTGATGCGTCGGCGCGACGAAAAAAAAGATGCCATTCATTAAAAAAGATGCCATTCATTATGTAAGCTATTTTGTTGCATTCTGAAACTAGCTGGTGACGTTCCTTGTCATGAATTCAATGCAAACATCTGATCCTGAATCGACCGAGGCCGATTCTCTTGAGAAAGCTTTGGTTGGGGTGAATGCCAAGACGGGGCCTTATTTGATGGCGCGTTCCTGGTCGGGGGGACGGCGGCGGATGGTGGGCACGGGTGGGTATGAGAGCTTCTGCTACCATGTGATGTCGCGGACCTGTGGGGGTGAGGTCTTCTTCGATGATGTGGAGAAGGAGGCGCTGAAACGGGTGATGGCTCGGTTGGCAGACTTTTGTGGCGTGAAACCGCTGACTTATGCGGTGATGGGGAACCATTTCCATGTGCTGGTGGAGATGCCTCGACAGTCAGCTTTTTTGGAGCGCTTTGAGGGGGCGGAGGGCGAGGGGCGTTTGCTCTCACATCTGCGGATTCTTTACAGTCAGGGAAATGGGGGTCAGTGTGCAACAGCTTGACAGAGGGCGGTAAGGGAATCCAGCGCATCGCCCAGCTCGCGGCTCCGCACCATAGCAGGGGTCAGGTGTTTCATCTTGCAAGATTCTAGAAATTCGACGGTTTGAACCCCGGCGCAGAAGGGTCTGCATCCGGTTCCCCTAGGGCTGGCGCGGGTGTTCGGTGCCCTGGAGAAAGTGTTGCCAAGGGACGCGAAATTGAGGAGACTGCGGGGCAAGATCCTTGCGACCGATGAATAGAAATACAGGAATTCCGCAAAATGAAACGCCTGACCCCTTTTCCAAATCACCCAACACGGTGTTACACCTCAAGAGGCCAAGCGAGAGTTTGAAACTCAGTTGAAGGATGGCGATGCAGCTATCCACGCATTTCTCGACTTTTTTAAAGCGGCTATCGGAGGAAACTGAAGATGAGAGTTCTTTTCTGGCTTCTTCTTTCCAGATTGTCTATTGCGATTGCCTCGTTGGCCTTTCTGCTCACAGGGAACACCGCCGCCATTGTGGCAGGTGGGACGATTGCAATGTTGAGTTCGATTTATTCCGCCATGCGGATACCTGCCAGTTCACACAAGCATCTGAACCTAGTTTGTTCAGCTATCGACACGCTACTTGTTTTCTTGTTCGTGCCTTTATTTTTTCAAGCAGGCTGGGAGTGGTGGTTTTTACTGGGGGCGTGGTTGGTGAGTTCGTTCCTCATTGGCAAAAGCAAGTCAACGGGGGCGAGTTGAGCATGAGTCGTCGTTTTATCGGAAACCATCGGTCGTCCGCAACTCCAGTGGCTCGTAGAAAAGGGTCGGGAGACGATTCTTGACAGATTCTAGCTTTTCAAGCTTCGGTGTTGGGGGATTTGGAGACAGGGAGAGATGGAGAGATGGAGAGATTCGGGTTCTTTGTTCCTGGTTCTTTGTTCTTGGAAGGCGAAGAAACAGGATGCAATCCTGTGCCACTTTCTTTCGGCGAGGCGCCGGGGAGACGATGGAGACCGCGGGTTCAGTGCGCTCCAGGAAACATCATGGTCTCGTGCTTTCGGACGTACTTTCGGATTCATCGTTGCGGGTGCGAGCCATGCACTCGCGGACGAGGCGCAGGCATTCGTCGGGGCTGGCTGGCATCGGGAGCGTGAGCGGCACGCCTCCGACCCGGAGATGCCGCAGGGGACCCTCGCGGCGGACCTGGGTGACCTCGATGCCGTGGGAGGCGAAGAAGTGGGTGACTTCCTGATTGCTGGCGTAGCGACTCATGGCTCTGGGGAACGGGAGAGTGAGGGATCCGAAACCCGAGCCAAGCTCAGAAGCTCCTTCACCCGTGAGACCTCTGAGGCCGAGGTTTTGGCCACAAAACCTCGGGCGTGTGCGAAGTGGACGTCTGGCTCTTTTTCAATGCGGGTGAAGTCGTAGCGTGGGTCGTCGTTGTGACGGGAGAGGCCGTAGCCGCTTCCTCGACGGTCGGGGTAAATGAGGGCTGCGATGCTGCTGCTTTTCCCAATGCTCTCGAGATAACGGCCAATGCCGGCGGAGGGCTCTTCGGGGATGGGATCGATGCGTGGCAGGAAGAGGACTTCGTGCTCATCGAAGGTCCAGATTTCAGAGTTCTGCGCGACGTCGTCAATGCGCGCGCGCAACTCACGCAGGTAGTCGAGGAGGTCTTGGCCGATGTAACTGAGGATTTCCCACAGGGGCTCCCCGGGGTCGAGGCGCTTGGTTTTGGCAAAACGACGGATGACGGTGATGTCGATGGGCGAGTTGAGTTTGTTCATGGTCTCGCGATCCACGCCCAGCCATTTGGCCGTGACGTTGGGGCCTCGGGTGTCGAACCATTCAGCCGGCTCCAGCCAGTCGCAAAACTGCCGCGCATCTTCATAGGCGCCGAGATGCTGGAGCACGAGACTGAGTGCGCAGATGGGTGGGTGATCAGCAGGGAACTGGTGGTGATCAAAGTTATGCCGCTCGGGTGTGTGCTCTCCGCCGACATCGACCACGGCGATGGTGGGATCTGCCAGATCTTCGGGGGTTGGCTCGCGTCGAACGATGGGCACGCGGTGAACGGCAGCGAGCAAACAGCAGGCGAGAAGTTCGTCCTTATGGGCGCCGCCGGGATGGGTGAGGATGAGGGATAGAGACATGTGGAATGACGAGTCATCGGTTTAAGCCAGATCTCGCGCCCTTGAAAGGAGTGAGTGATCGCAGTGAACAAAATCTGGGCTGAGCGGCGGGAGCCGGAGCTTGATCTTCTGGACGGAGAGGGCAGGGTCGGGGCTGCTTTTCCAACCTTTGCTTTTTCGACTGCTCTGCCTGCGCCTGACCAACTCCCCATCCATGAAATCCGCGAGTCGCTGATCGGTGTGCTGAGGGATCCGGCGATCCCTAATCTGCTCATCAAGGCACCGACGGGCTCTGGGAAGTCCACGCAGGTGCCGAAGTTTGTCCTGGACTCAGGCATCCTCGGTGACAAGCGGGTCATCGTGCTCCAGCCGAGGCGTATCGCGGCGCGGATGCTGGCGGCCCGAGTGGCTCAAGAGCGCGGAGGTCAGGTGGGGCAGGAGGTGGGTTATCAGGTCCGTTTTGAAAATGTGAGCAGCCGAGATACCCGCCTGATGTATGTGACGGAGGGTGTGATGCTGCGGCATCTTTTGGATGATCCGCTGCTCTCCAAGGTGGGGTGTCTGGTGATCGATGAATTTCATGAGAGGCACCTCGATGGCGATCTTTGTCTGGCTTGGGCGCTGGCTTTGCAAAAGGCGCGTCGACCTGATCTCAAAATCATCGTGATGTCGGCCACGCTGATGCCGGGGCCTTTGAAGGATTTCCTCCAGCCCTGTGAGGTGCTCGAATCAGCGGGGCGAACTTTCCCCGTCGAGGTCAGCTATCAGCCACCGACCAAAACCAAACTCGGATACGATGAGGCCGTTTGGGATCAGGCTGCACGTGCTTGCGAGGGACTGATCAGTTCACCGGGATTTGATGGTGATATTCTGGTATTTATGCCAGGCGGGCACGAAATCCGCAAGACGATGACAGCGCTGAGCGGACGGACTTTTTCAAAGCGATACCGCATCCTGCCGTTGCATGGTGAACTGTCGCCTCAAGATCAAGATGCGGCGGTGGCACCGGGGGGAGGCCAGCGGAAGATCATCGTCTCCACCAACGTGGCCGAGACGTCACTGACCATCGAGGGCATCCGCGCCGTGGTGGACTCGGGACTGGCGAGGATCGCTTCATTCGATGCAAGGCGGGGGATCAATACCCTCACGGTGCAGAAGATCAGTCGGGCCTCGGCTGAGCAGCGTGCGGGGCGCGCGGGTCGTCTCGGGCCGGGCCTCTGTGTGCGGCTGTGGCCGGAGCGCGAGCACTTGCACCGGGCGGAGTGTGAGGCTGCGGAGATTCTGCGGCTGGATTTGTCGGAGGCTGTCTTGTCTCTGCGCACGGCCTCGGCCAAATCGAACCTGAAGATCGAATGGTTCCAAAAACCGGCGGAGAATGCGCTGCTGCGTGCGGAGCGGCTGCTGCATGACTTAGGTGCATTGGATCGGGAAGGGGAGGTGACGGACATGGGTCGAAAAATGGCGGGTTTTCCTCTGCATCCGCGTTTCTCTCGAATGCTGTTAGCCGCAGCGGATCAGGGCTGTCTGGCGGATGCGGCCGTTTGCGCTGCGCTTGCTCAGGGACGGGAGATTT
>CAMBPV010000010.1 GCA_945869695.1 Prosthecobacter debontii | reverse complement strand
TCATGGCAAAGCTGAACCTTCGCAGGCAAATAAGCCGCATCCAAAGACAGCGCAGCTTTTTGATAATCGGCAGCCTCAGAAAAACGATAGGCCCGGGAGAGGCAACGTCCGATTAGATGGTCCACATTCGGATTTTCAGACCACCGCTTCAGCGCCTCTGCACGGGATGATTTTGCCCGCTTCTCATCCGCCAGGATCAGGGAAATCGCCGAACGCAGTGCCCATGCTTCTGGACAGCGCTCATCGATGTCAATGACACTCTGAATCGCCGCCTCAGCCTCGAGGAACTTTTCTGCTCCCATCAATTGCTCAGCACGCAGGAGCAACATGCCGGCATGTTTTGAATTGATCTCAAAAACACGCTTCAAATTTTCGTCCGTCTTTTCCCGATCACTCGACGCATAGGCCTTGGCTAAACCCAAACGCAGAGAAGCGGTCTCCCCGTGTTCTTTTAATCCAAGCCGAAACTCGTCGGCTGCGCGGGTGTAATCCTCTTTCTCCAACGCAAGCTCACCCGCCGCCAGATAGCCAGCCTCAAGTTTCGGGTCCTTTCTCTTGGCCGGATCAAAAAACTGAGTGAGCACTTTTTGTGCATCTAAACCCAGCGCCAAGGCGGCCTTTCCCATGGCCACCTGCTCTGCTGCCGAGCGTTCCTTTGCAGGCTTGCCTTTGGCTGCGGAGTTGAATTGGTTCAAAATCGTCTTCGCCACTTCCTTTTTCCCGAGCGCCATGGCGAGGTCGTGACGAACGATCAGCAAGGGCAGGTCCACGGAATAGGGCTGGCCGTAAGTCGCACTTTCTTCCAGTGCCTCGTCCAGTTGACCCATCGCCCGCAAAGATCTGAGCCGAAGCTGCCTCCACTCTGACGCCTTTTGCCCCCTTTGGATCGCCATCCCGCTGATGCGCGCCACGAGTTCGTAATCTCCGCTGTCCAGCAGACGCCCAACCGGCTCCAAGTTACGCTCGTCAAAAACCTGTTCCAAATTCAGTTGCTGCGCCGAGGAGACTCCCGTGACACCCTGACAAACCGTCCAGATTACCAAAAATGGCATGAACCGAATGCGAGGAGGGGCAATCATTGGAATGGTGATGAAGTTAAAACGCCGCTCAGAGCCTCCCGTTTCAGCTTGTGTCGAGGATCGCGCAAAAAGGTGGTCACTCTAGTCCTCGACCAGACTCATCAACTCAGCATCGGTCAATCCCGTCCCCAATGATCCCGCCTCGTCGAGGGTGGCCTCGATCACTCCTCGTTTTTGGGCCTGAAGTTTGAGGATCTTTTCCTCGACCGTTCCCCGAGTCACCAAACGGAGCGCTGTCACTGAGCGATTTTGTCCCATCCGGTGTGCACGGTCAATCGCTTGCGCTTCGACCGCCGGGTTCCACCAGGGGTCCATCAGAATCACGTGATTCGCGCTCGTTAAATTCAGCCCATACCCGCCCGCTTTGAGACTGATCAGAAAAACTCGACATTCCGGGTCTGATTCGAACGCTGCGACAACCTTGCCCCGATCCTGAGTGCTTCCATCCAGGTAAGAAAATTTGAATTTCCGGGCTTCCATTTCACTCTTCAAAATTCGTAAAAACTGCACGAATTGACTAAACACCAATACCTTGCCTCCATTCCTTGAGATCTCTTCGATCCGATCCATGAAGACAGAAAGCTTTCCTGATAACTCATCATCAGAAAGCTGTGAAATCGTCTTCTCGGGGAGTCCGGAAAGTCGAAGGTCACAGCATATCTGCCGCAGCCTGAGCAGAACCGTAAACATGGTCATTCTCCCACCTTGTTCGCCGGACCTTTTCCTTGCGAGCCTAATCTCAGCCAACCCCTCTTCGAGAACTCGACGATAGAGATCGGTCTGCACTGAACTCAGGTCACACCAAATCACCTGTTCAATTTTCTCGGGAAGTTCAGGAAGCACCTCCGCCTTCGTCCTTCTCAAGAAGTAGGGTTTAACTAAACGCTGAAGCCTCTTGCCCGCATTGCGAGCTTTGCATGAAGTTGGATCATTGCTCAACGATTGCTCAAATCTTTCTTTAAATATCTCTTTTGATCCAAGATAGCCCGGCAGCAAAAACTGAAAAATCGACCATAAATCCCGGATGCTATTCTCAATGGGTGTGCCTGTCAGAGCAAAGCGACAGGAAGCCTTTAGCTTCCGGATGGCCTTGGCCGCCTCGGTGTCGGCATTTCGAATGTAACTCGCCTCATCCAGAACAATGCACCGAAAATTCATACTCTCGTATGAATCTAAATCTCTCACCATTAACTGATAAGTCGTTAATATTACGTTTGATTCTTCGATTCTTTCCATGCTCTTTTTCCTTCCTTCTCCGACGATGGGTAGCACGGCAAGCTCAGGGGCGAACCGCGCAAACTCAGATTGCCAGTTTGCAATGAGTGATTTTGGACACACCACGAGGGTGACCCCCTGCCCTAAGGCTTGGTCATCCAGAAGCCGAAGAGTTGAAATGATTTGAAAGGTCTTTCCCAGCCCCATGTCATCAGCCAGTAAGCCGGCCCGCCCGAGCCGGCCAAGACGTTCAAGCCAACGGACCCCCGTCAGTTGATAATCTCTCAAGAGCACACCAGGCTCCCCAAGTTGGGCTCGCACCAAGTCCGACTCCAGCATTTCAACCCCTGTCCCTTCTTTTGAAAAGGCGTCCGAGTACTCAGCTCGGATCTGACCACCCTCGACCCCGAGGCGGACATTCACGTCCTGTAGCGTGTTTTCGAGTTGTTCACATGCCGCCACATCGATGACAAACTGGCGACCTGCTCTGTCCTGCATGCCGCGGCGGCCCGCCCGAATCATTTGAAGAACCTCCGCTCTTGGAACTCGAAAACCAGTCGTCGACTCATAGGCAATGTCGAGCGAGAGCCAATCACCGGATGAACGCGCACCCTTACCGCTCAAGTCCTTCAGTTCGGCCCTGGGGGCAATCCTCAACCAGTTGCGCGTCGCAGCCGTCCACCGATCACCTGATTTGATCTCAAAAAAGTCAGACCATGCGTTTAGATCTGAGCCATAAAACCTGAGTATATTTTCACTCCCTTCAAGAAGGAACTCTGAGTTACCAATCAACTTAAAACCAGCATTCAAGAGCATTAAAGCAGCCTCGTTTTCTTTTTGGTCATTTCGGATATAGAAAAGACCTGGCTGTTTTCTATTTTCGATCGGGAATTCAATATCACCAAACCTTTCTTTTTTATTCTCACCTATTATCCAACGACTCGATTCTAGTTTTGCGTATATTTTTGCACGTATTTTTTTTGTATTGCCATCTAATTCTAAATCGAATACACATGGCGCAGGAATAACTTTGATTTTTTCTAAAGTTTCACCAATCCATCTAATACTAAAGATTTCTTCAAGATAATTTAAGTGTTTTACAACCCACTTTGTATCAACTTCTGTTTTATGATCCCTTCTTGCAAGCGATCGAATGAAACTCATTGCTGAAGTATCAGCAATGACTGAATGAAAAACCAGATGCGAAGATTCAGAGAACCACCAAACTCGCCCATGTTCTTCAGCTTTAAGCGATTTAATATCCGATCCATCTATTTCACAACCAACAATTTGGTTATGCTTTTCACGCAAAACAATAGGCACCCGGACTGGCTCTTGTGAAACGGATAGCCTCGGCGCATTTTGGGGTTTACCGATGGGTGAAGGCCTTCCGCGATAAATTCGAGGATGTGACCCCAACGCCAATAAAAATCCGGAAAGCTTCTCTGGGCTCAAACTGAGGGGCATCGATCCACATTTCAACCCCTGCTCCCAAAGCCATTGATTCAGGGCAACTTCTGTTTCCTGACCACCTGCCTCGAATTTCAGAAAGACCTGGACCGACTTGGTCGCCATTCCTGAAAACAACTCCTCGGAAAGATAAACCGAAAAAGTTCCGACTGGACACGGCGTTACTGAAACCGGTGTGGCAACGCTAGTCACAGGAACGGCTCTTATCTCCGGCTTCGCGTCTGGAACCGGAATGATGGTAGCAAGGGCAACCGCAATGGAATGCTCGCAAATCGCACCGCCACGCCGTGCAGCCGGACAGGTGCAAAGGTTATCAACATCGGTCCGACCCCGAATCCGCAGCCCGGCGGCAAATTTGTTTTTACCGCCTCCCACCCTTCCACGCATCGTGTTACCCTCCTGAGAAATCGCCTCGACGTCCCCCGCAGCCACGATGGTCCTGGCTGCTTTCATGGCGGCCCATCCTCCTATCTCTCCGAGCCATTTTTCATTGATATCCATTTCTTTGCTAGCGCTGCACACGGTTTATGTGCAAATAGAGACGTCAAGCTCGATATGCGGATCATTGCCATTGCGAATCAAAAAGGCGGAGTGGGTAAGACCACCTCTGCGATGAATCTCTCTGCCTGCCTCGCGCGGCTCGGGGTGAAGGTTCTTTTGATCGACCTCGATCCCCAGGCAAACGCCACCAGTGGTCTTGGCATGACCGATGAGAATGCGAAGAGCATGTATTCAGCCTTGGTGGGAGGAGAAGATCCGAGGGAGGCGATTGTTCCCACGGAGGTGCAGGGGCTCTCAATGATCCGCTCCAATCAGGACCTCGCAGGCTGCGAGATCGAATTGGCGCAGGCCGGCAACCATCTGGTCAGACTCCGTGAGGTGCTCCAGCCGATCCGGGACTCCGGCGATTTTGACTACGCGATTCTTGACTGCCCCCCTTCCCTCGGTGTGCTCATGACCTCATCACTGTCGGCTGCGGACGAACTTCTCGTGCCCATCCAATGCGAGTACTTCGGCCTCGAAGGTCTTTCAAAAATCGTCCACGTCGTCCAGCAAATCCGGGAGTGCGGGGCAAACCCTGGTTTGCTACTCGAGGGCATCGTTATGACGATGTTCGATTCCCGGGCAAACCTGGCGCAACAGGTAGTCGGTGATGTCCGCAACTACTTCGCTGAAATCGTTTACCAAACCGTGATCCCCCGGACGATTCGTCTCGGAGAGGCCCCGAGTTTCGGTAAACCGATCATCGATTATGAGCCGAATGGTCGAGGCGCTCAGGCCTACAAGGCCCTCGCAGAGGAGTTCCTCGCGAGGCATGCTCCCAAACCTTCGGCTTAAACGTCACCCGTCATTTCAAATTGAAATTTGCTTGCAGAATTAACTTTGTAATACAAAGTGATCGCCATGACCAGCCAGCAAACTGCCATCGAGCACCTCCGGGTGATTCGGTCTCTTTTGGAAAAATCGCAGACCTATCGTTCGATCTCTGCCCCCGCAGCACTCTTTGGCGGGACTCTTGCTCTGGTTGCAGCGTTTGCGTCACTCCGGTCTGAAAATGGGGAAATCACCAGCAAACTCACGACTGAAGGATTGCTTTTGTCATGGCTCTCAATTCTGGGGATCACGACCGCGCTCAATTTTTTCCTCCTCCACCGAGAAGCAACGGGTCGCGGGCAGCCCTTTGTTTCTGAGGGGATGCGGACTGCTCTCCGGTCTTTCTTACCGCCGATGCTCGTCGGTGGTGTGCTGGGCATTTGTCTGATCCTTCTCCGTGGCGAGGCGAGTTTGGGCGCGTTAGTTTGGGTGCTTTGCTACGGCCTTGCTCTACTCTCCACCTCCCATTTTTCACCGCGCTCCCTCTTGCGCCTCGGATGGGCCTTTCTCGTGGTGGGTCTTGGGTTTACTCTCTGGCACCTTTCCCGACCTATCCAAGTATCGCCTGAAGAGCAGACTGCAATGGCCAGTCTGTATCTGGGAGCCACCTTTGGTGCGTTGCACATCGCCTACGCGGTCGCTGTTTTCCTCCGTCGTCCTCACACCCTCGAAATGACTGAGGCATGATTGACTTTAACCAATTGGACAAGGTCATCCACGAGAAGGCCCGACTGTCCATCATGACGCTGCTAGCGGGTCGCGGCGAGTGGAGTTTTCAGGACCTCAAGGCTGAGCTTGGCATGAGTGACGGGAACCTCATCACTCACCTGCGCACCCTCTCGGTGCCGGGTTATGTGCAGGAAACGCGAGACGATACTGGCACCCGACCTCGAACGACTTACGTGCTCACCCCTGCAGGGCGGAAGGCATTTAAAGATTACGTCGATGTGCTCGAAGCCATTGTCCGATCCACAAAACCAAACTGAACTCTTCTTGTTACTCATTCACTTTGTCAGACAAAGCTAAACCAAAAATAATACCATGAACATCACATTAGCAAAACACTACGGCATGTGCTTCGGAGTGCGCGACGCGCTCAGAACCACCCATCAAGTCGCAACAACCCGCCCCATCACTGTGCTGGGCCAACTCGTCCACAACCCCGAAGTGGACAAACTCCTCTCCCATCTTGGAGCCAAGCGCGGCGATCTCGACGACCTCGGCTCTTCGACCACCCCTGACGTCGTTATCACAGCTCATGGAGCAGCCGATGCTCAACGCGCAGCCTGGAGGAGCGCTGGCCACCAGATCACAGATACCACCTGTCCTCTTGTCAGAAAGGCCCACGATGCCTTAGCGCTGATCGTTTCAGAGGGCTACTGCCCCGTCGTCATCGGTCAGGCCCAACATGCCGAGGTCAGGGGCCTCACCGGCGATTTTTCTCAGGCCACCGTGATCCTCTCCGAGGCCGATTTCTGCCGCATCCCTGAGGCCTCGAAGATTGGCATCATCTCCCAGACCACGCTTCCACTCGAAATGGCCCTGCAATTGATCGACTCCCTCAAACGCACTCGTCCAAAAGTCGAAGTGCGATTCATCGACACCATCTGTCATCCGACCAAACAACGACAAACAGCTCTCGATGAGCTCTGCCGCCAAAACGAAGTGGTCGTGGTCATCGGCGGTCAGAACAGCAACAACAGCCGCCAACTTGCCGAAAAAGCACGCTCGCTCGGATGCACCGCCATCCAGATCGACAAAGCAGCGGACCTCCAATCTGATTGGTTTCGAGGTGTCCGAAACGTCGGCGTCACCGCAGGGACATCGACCTTGGACGAGACGGTCACCGCCGTCATGGCCGAGCTCCGCCGCATCGCCTCCGAACTCAGTCGCAATCCCTACCACGAGTTTCTCCGCCTCGTCTCTCGCGTCGCCTAAAACCAACAATCTCCCCTGCCATGAACACCTCCTTTTGGATCCATCACTTCACTCAAAATGCCCACATCACGCGCAGCATCACCCTCAATGATGAGCCATGCAATTTGCCTGATTCCATCCGCTTACCCCTTGCCCGCTCCATTGCCATTTTTCAGCTAGGCGAGTCAGGCGGAGGAACACGCCTTCGAGCTTACGCAGGGAAAATCGCACCTCTCGAAAACTTCCAAGGCTATCTCGACGCCATGGACCTCTTCGTCGCCGAGGAGCAAGGACACGCTCGACTTTTGGCAAAACTCTTGGCCCGACTCGGCGGGACCCCACTGAAAAAGCAATGGACCAACTCCGTCTTTCGCTCCCTCCGTGTTCTTGTGAATGTCGAGTTCAACATCCAGGTGCTCCTCACCGCCGAGTTGATCGCGGAAGTTTATTTTGGAAGTCTCTACCTCCGCGTTCCCGATGCCGCCGTTAAGCAGGTTGCCCGAAAACTGCTCGCGGATGAGATTAAACATCTCGCGTTCCAGCGGCAATTTCTCTCCGAGCGCCTCCGAAGTCTTTCACCCCCGCTCAGACTGCTCTGGCACTGGCAATTCATCTGCGTTCACCACATCACCACCTGGGTCGTTTCCTGGGACCACGCCGATTGCCTCCGCGCCATCGGCCTCACCCCTCGCACATTCCGACATCGCGCTGCCGACGCCATCTCTCACTTTAGCAAAAAACTCTGGCAGTCTGTCGAAGTGCTGGATTCCTTTGAACCCGAGCCATACTACCCCGAAGGGGGTCTATCGAGGTTGGAATAACTAGGTGATCACCCAGTGGTGGCTCGGGACGGAATCGAACCGCCGACACGGGGATTTTCAATCCCCTGCTCTACCGACTGAGCTACCGAGCCTTTCGCGAAATTTGCGAGGCGTGATATAAGCAAGCTTCAGGGGGTAACGCAATGGGTTTTTCCACTTGTTGAGACGATTCATGCGTTCTGAGCCCGTTTCAGGCCCTCGGCCACCGCCGCACGGCCGTCAGCAGCCAGCCGATCATCAGCAACAGCCCCCCGATTGGCGTGATCGCACCCAGCCACCTGATCCCAGAAACGGCGAGAAGATACAAAGTGCCACTGAAGATCAGAACGCCTCCCAGCATGGTCCACCAGGCATAACGCCCGGCGGAACCTGTCCCACCAACGAACGCGAGCAAAAGCAGCATGACCGCATGAACCAAGTGGTAATGACTGGCCGTTTTCCAAATTTCCACGGTATCGTGACTCTTCAAAACTTCCGCCAATCCATGTGCGCCAAACGCCCCGAGACCAACCCCGAGGAAGCCGAGAAGTGCCGCCAGTCTGATCTGTTGAGAGTTAGGGTTCATGGCTGTGTTTTGTGATTGGGTTTGAGTCGGTCCAGCACCACCTGCGCAGCCTTAGCTCCCATCCGCATCGCGCTGTGCATATTGGGGTATGTAAATCCGCCCTGCCTGCCTACGCTCTGGAGATTTGGGATGGTCTTGATCCAATCACGCACTTTCTCCAGGTGAGGCTCAAAGCCGAGGGCAAAAACAGGATATCCCGTCTCACAGTGCAGGAGATTCACCTCCACCACCTCCTCCTTGTGACAAATATTCTCGATCTCGAGGTCGGAGAAGATGCGCTGTTTCACCTCCTCCGTGCCCTTCCATTTTTCGTCCCCCACTTCACAGGTGGTCTCCACGATCAGCACCGTGTGATCGGGAGGATTCACCACGAGGCCTGCGTTCTTGGGTTCACCGACGCGATGAAAGGCACGGTCCCGATAATAGATATAGAGGCCCTCGATGCACTTCGCTTTTTTGACGAGCAAACCATAAATCGCGATCGGCTTGTATCGAATCCGGTGCGCAGCCTCCATCACCGACTCAGGCGGTGCGGGCTCAGATCTCATGGCCAGGTGAGGCACTGGAATCGTGGAAATGCATTCATCGCATTTCAATTCATGGTCCTCGCCGTCTTGGAGGTATCGCACTGCTGTGACGCGTTGGCTCGCTTCATCACGCACGATCCGCGTCACATCCGCTCCCTGAATCACTTCACCCCCCTCAGCGTTCACCACCCGGGAAATGTGTCTCGGCATTGCTTCGGCTCCCGTGCGTGAGTAATGCAGCGTCTCATCTCGCAAAGCACTGTCCACCGCATGCACGGCCCGGTCTTTGATTCCAATTTTACCCAGCGCACGCTTCAACACATCCACCGCGCTGAGGCGCGGCATCTTCGTCGTGATAAAGGTGGCAGAGAGTTCCCGTGGGTGAATACCCCAGTAGCGGTGAGTGAATTCCTTAAAAAAGAACTCATACAGCGGTTGGCCGTAAAGCATCACCAGAGCTTCCTCGGCATTCTTGGGAATCCACGGTGCCAATGCATTGCGCATCTGAGCGGTAAATAAACCGATCGTGTAATACACCAGAGTGAACGGAGGTATCCCCTTGATCATGTCCTGAAACTGGAGCGGGTAACGGTAAAATGAGCCCGCCCACCGGATCTTTGCATCCAACTGCACGGGGATGCTATCGGCACCCATGATCGACATCATGTCCTCGTAAATTTCTTTGTCGAACTCATGGAGCATGTGGCAGCCCATATCATACCAGTTCTCTCCGCGCTTGTGACTGGTAGCCAGCCCGCCGGGTCGATCTCCTTTATCTAGGACGGTCACACGCACCCCCGCTCGACTCAGCACACGCGCCGCATAGAGTCCACACGGGCCTCCTCCCAAGATAGCGACGTGTGGCTGCGGCAAAGTTGAATTCATGTTGGGTTGGCCTCCACCTTCATGCACGGCACGCCAATCACTGTCAAGTCAGGAGCAAAGTGCCGTTAAAAGTTCCAAAATTGAATTTCTTATCAGAGGCCTAGGCTTGAAGAAGCGGAGGGATTCAACGAGAGTCCCAAAGCGTGTCACCGCTTTTTTCAATGTCTGAAATCACTGCCATCAATAAATTCACCTGCCCGGCCTGCGGAGCGGAGGCCGTTTGGTCGCCTGCGAAGAAAGCGTTGGTCTGCCCTTACTGCGGCACGGATTCACCCGCTGAGTTAAAATCAGACGGAATCTTGATCGAGGAAATGGATCTGCTCTCCGCTCTACGCGATTTGCCGAAAGATAAACGCGGCTGGGCTGCGGCAACGAAGACCGTCCGCTGCAGGAGCTGCAACGCGGTTTCCGTCTTCAATGAAAAACGGATCGCTCAGAACTGCGACTTCTGCGGCTCGCCCTCCATCGTCTCCGCCGAGGACACTGATGCCCCCATTCGCCCCAGCAGTGTCCTGGCCTTTCGAGTCCCCGACACCCGGGTCCGAGAGGAAATCCGTAAATGGTATGGCAGCCATTGGTTTGCACCCAACAAGCTCAAAAGCAAAGCGCTCACCGACACGCTCCACGGCATTTACCTGCCCTACTGGACCTTTGATGCCCACTCTCATTGTCCTTGGGAGGCTGAAGCGGGTCATCACTACCAGGTGCGGGATGACAAAGGCAATACCCGGACCGAGACCCGCTGGTCCCACGCCTCCGGTTTGGTGGAGAACTTCTTTGACGACCTCCTCGTCCCCGCCTCCCTCGGCGTTCACCCCAACCTTCTCGCGGATCTGGAGCCCTTTCCCACCACGACAGATCTGGTCCCTTACGATCCCGGCTACGTCTCCGGCTGGGTGGTGGAGCAATACCAACTCGATCTCATCAAAGCAGAGGAGCAGTCTCGCGAGCGCATGATCGCCGAGCTCGAGAGACTCTGCATCGCTCAGATCCCGGGTGACACCCATCGAGGGCTGAGGATCCAACCCACCTTCTCATCACAGACTTTCAAACACGTTCTGCTCCCCGTCTGGCTCGTCACCTACACCTACGGAACAAAAAATTACCAAGTCGCCGTCAACGGTCACACCGGAAAAATCACAGGCGAGTATCCGATCAGTTGGGTAAAGGTGACCTTCGTCGTGATACTGGCCCTCCTCGCACTTGCCGTGTTCTTCAGTCTTCAGGAGTAGCTACCGGCTCCGGATAGCGATCATCCCGCTTGCCTGAACGATGTTGATCATAGGCTTGAATGATTCTCTGCACCACAGCCAGACGCACTACATCCTTGGCTGCAAAAGGCAGAAAGGTCACGCCCTCGACGTTTTTCAGCACCTGCATCGCCTCGGCCAGACCCGAGCGCACCCCGCGCCGTAGATCCACCTGACTCGGATCACCCGTGACCACGCAGCGGGACCCCTCACCCAGTCGTGTCAGAAACATCAGCATCTGCTCACCCGTCGTGTTCTGCGCCTCATCTAAAATGATAAACGCATTCTTTAGCGTTCGTCCTCGCATGTAGGCCAGCGGCGCGATCTCGATGAAGCCACGCTCGATCAAACGCTCAGCCTCATCCGGATCCACCATGTCGAAGAGCGCGTCGTAAAGCGGCCTTAGATACGGAAAAATCTTCTCTTTCAAGTCACCGGGAAGAAATCCCAGCGCCTCGCCCGCTTCCACCGCAGGCCGTGTCAGCACCAGTCGCTGCACCGACTTGTCACGCAGATATTGCAAGCCCTGCGCCATGGCCAAATAGGTCTTTCCCGTGCCCGCAGGCCCCACCCCAAACACCACCTCGTGCGAGCGCATCGCATCGATGTAATCGATCTGCGCCTTCGTTTTGGCGATCACCGCAGGTCTCCGGGATGAACCCAAGAGCTTCAGGGACATCACCCGTTTGGATGCCTCATTTCCCTCGTCCCTCTTGACGCTTTCCGTGACCATTTTAAACAACGATTCAGAAACTTCTCCGCCTTGTCTTCCGATGTTCTCCAACTGATTCAGCACCTCCTTGGCCGAGGCCACGCCGGCTGAATCTCCGTCAAATCTCACCCATTCATCACGGCTCGTGATCTTGATGCCAAAGGTCTCCGCCAGCCTCCGCAGCAGGCTCGCATCATTCGAGACCACCCGCTGCAAAAACTGCGGTGTCTCATAGGTGACAGTCTCGATCGGCATGAAGAGTGCAGATTGGAAAGAGGACAGAACACACGTCTCCAACGCCGATGGCCCGTGCCTCAACGGTAACCGTAAGCAACGGCCCAGAACACACCTGTCTCAGTCTTCGATTTCAGAGCGAAAACCACCGCGTAGGTTCCAGTCTTCGGAGGATTGACACGGACGGAGGCAAACATTCCCCCCTTGTCTTGCTCGAAGTCGATGTGCACCGGCTTACCCGCTTCATCCAGCACTTGGAGATCCAGTTTGCAGTCTTCATTCGCCGTTCCCAGCCAGAAAGCATACTCATTGCCCTTGAAGAGCTGGTGCCGCACCATCAGCTTTTGCCCGCTCTTCACCTCACCGCGCCAGTAGTCCTCCCGCACGATGAAACCCTTCTCCACAAAAGGAGTGGCGGCTTCCATCGCAAAACCATGGGCATCATCCACCGTGGCCATGGCCTGGGGGCTCACAAAGGCCAGCGCCACCGCCATCAAGATTCCCACAGAGCGTCTCGCACTTGCGCACCAACTTTTGGTTTCAATGATCATAAGGTCGTTCAAAAGATGAAAGGTTCTAGTTCTGCTCCGAAAGCAGAAGGCACGTCAGTCGCTTAGCGGTTACGGATCGTTTCCAAAAGGCTGTTGCACGTGGAGCCGATCGAACTGACCGATTGAAGGGTGAAACCCTTCGAGGAGGCTTCCATGATCGCCTTCACCTCGGTCAGGCCCTTACTGATTGCAGCCAGCGCCGGATGATTTTTGCCGCCTCCTGGCATCTCAGCGATGCGGGCGAGGAAGTGATTCACCAGCATCGGCTGGTTCAAAAGCTCTGAGCGGTCTTCCGAGAAATTCTTCCCAATCACTGAAGTCACCGAAGCCGTGCCCCGGAGCCATCCGCCGATGCTCACGCACTGGGAGAGATCGGAGTCCTTCATCTCTTCCATCGTATCGCGCACCGTTTTTTGAGTCAGATCGAACTCGCGGCGGATCGTCGGCCACATGTTTTTATCCGCCGCATCCAAGATACTCTGAGCGTGAGGAAGGACCGACTTGCTCAGGCCCAGGCTCTTTGCCAGATCGATCACCTCTTTGCCGATGTCCTCCACTGCCTGACGATCTTGCGCCTGAACGGCCACAAAACCCTCCGCCACAATGGCCCCAAAGATCAAAGAAAGACGCGTGCGATCCGTCGTGCTTGCATTCTTTACCTTCCGCAGTTCCTGCCTCCAGTTCGGCTCTCCCAGCTTATCCAGCACCGCGAAAATTTCACTCGGCACGGGCACCACCACGTCATCCACCACGTAACCAGGAAACTTCTTGGGATCAAACACCTCCACCCCCGAATTGGTGCCTTGAGCGCGAAGCGCGGCACCGCCGAGGCTGACGACCAAAAAACAGCAAGCAGCGGAATGGAAAGCCATGGATTTCATCTTCATGTGATTGGGAAAGGGATAATGGATTGCAGAAACAAGGAGACTAAGAAACCAGCAATTGCCGTGGTAGCAAGAGATTTACCCACCGTCTTACCGGAACGAATGCGCCGTCATGTCAGCCGCATCAGCGCCCCCCGAGCCGCCCTTCGGGGCATCCCCCGATTCGTCCACGGGAGCCTCGGGACGGCCTCAGACGGGAATAGGACACCCTAATACCCGGAGCAGGAACGAGAGCAGTATCACCCTCCATGGGTAGCGAGTCCTGACTCCAGATGACTCGCGTGTTGCGAAGCGGCTCGCTTGAACCACTTCCCTGCACTCATGACCGTTCCGCCTGCAGGCACCATTGCGTTTCTCTTCAGCGACATCGAAGGCAGCACAAAAAAGTGGGAAAGGCAACCCGACGCAATGCGCGAGGCGCTGGCGACACCTGGCTCTCCACCATCGTGGGCTGGTCTGTGGGATTGAATGCGGCTGTCCTCGGTTGGTATGAGATTGCACGGCAACACCCGAGCTAGTGCCTGAAAGTCGGTTTCGATCTCGGCAATAAATGGGGCGCCTCCTATCCGCTGGATGCCTTTGCCGCGCTCGCCGTTGCCGAGAAGAGATATGACTTTGCGGCTCGACTTTTTGGTGCGTCCGATGCCCAAAGAATCCAGAGCGGACTGGTGCCTCGGGCAGCAGATCATCCCGCCATCCGCGCCATCCTAACCGCAGCCACGGCATTCAGTGGTCCCGATGTCGAGGACGCCCGGCGGGATGGCCAAGGGCTCAGCCTTGAAGCCGCGACTTCACTCGCTCTGGGTAATGGCTAGCGAGATATGCCAGCTCAGTTAAGGTATCGAAACTCAGCCGATGCCATGAGGCTCTGGCAAAAAGCGGAGAGCGCTGTCATCCTTGCCTTCTCCCTCGCCTCTTTTGTTTCACTCACCTGCTCGGGAAACTGATTCCAGAAGTTCCGGATGGCCGTGAGTTCTTTCTGGGTGGGAAGACGGCTGAAGGCTAACTGGTAAGCGTGGGCCATTTTCTCCGCAGAAGTGCCTGAAAACGCTGCGATGCGGGAGGCGAATGCATCGGCGGCGCTGAGGATGCTGGGGTGATTCATGAGGAAGAGAGCTTGGCCAGGAACATTGGTGGAGTCACGCTCGCCATTGACCAAGCTGGCGTCAGGGAAATCAAAAACGGTAAGAGCCTCAGGTAATTGATCCCGCACAATGGGTAGATAAATGGACCGATAGGGGAAGGGCTTTGAGTTCATCTCGCGGGCAAGATTGAGGATGCCTTCCCTACCCTCGCCCGCGCGCGCGACGGGTGAGCCGTCAATGGGATAGAGATTAAGCGTTCCTGAGACAGCAAGCGTGGCATCCCGAATGGCCTCCGCATCAAGCCGCCGGGGCGACATCCTCCAGCGATACGTGTTTTCAGGATCAACCGAGCTATTCTTCGGGTCGTTCATCGAACCCATTTGATACACCCGACTCAGCATGATCGACCGGATAAGACTCTTCACCGACCAACCGTTTTTCATCAAGCTGAGAGAGAGATGATCCAACAACTCCGGATGCGTGGGCTTCTGCCCCATAACGCCAAAGTTATCAGGCGTGGGAACCAAGGCCGTGCCCATGAGCTTCAACCAAACTCGATTCACCATGACGCGCGCAGTCAGCGGGTTGTTTTCTGATGCGATGAATTCCGCCAAATCGAGACGCCCACTCCCTTGAGTTACCTCAAATGGCTTCCCATGGTCGCTCAACACTTCGATCCAACCTCTCGGCACAATGTCAGAGGCCTGCTTGATGTCACCCCGGATCAAAAGAGGACTATTGATGGGACGGTCCCGGTCCAACACTCCCATGGCGAGCGTACGCGACGTTCCGTCTGCGTTGAATAGATCCAAGTCCGCCTTCACCGATTCCGCCCGATCAAAGGAGCTGCGGACTCGAAGAAAATTTTGCGCATTTCCCGCCTCACGGCCCGACCGGGTGCTCGCACGCACCTGATCCCGAATTTCATTGGCGGTGTTGAGCGCCTCTTCGTATTTCGCTTTCAGTCCTGCATACTCGGACTTGGAAATGGAAGCCAACGCCGCCGGGAGACTGGCGGAGGAGTCCAACTCAATCAGCGTGCTGGTGTTGGCATTTTGAAGCTGGCTGTAAGTGCCAAAGAGCGTCTCACTGCTCAGCAAGATGCCCGCGAGGGCGTAGTAGTCACGCTGAGTCACGGCATCAAATTTGTGATCGTGACAACGCGCACACGCCAAGGTCAGACCGAGCATGGACTGTGACAGCATATCGATCTGCTCATCCACCATATCCATCGCAAACTGGCGCTTGTCGCGGTTGTTATGTCCCTTGGATCCGATGGCAAGAAAACCTGTCGCCACAATCTTTTCCGCCTGATCCCGCTTCGTTTCAAAAGGCATCAGATCACCTGCGAGCTGTTCTTTTAAAAACTGATCGTACGGCTTGTCGCGATTGAAGGCCTCGATCACATAATCCCGATATCGCCAAGCATGAGGGTAAAGCACATTCACATCCTTCCCGCTGCTCTCTGCATATCGTGCCACGTCGAGCCAATGCCGCGCCCACTTTTCCCCAAAACGTTGCGAATCGAGGTAACCATCGATCACTCGTTTCAAGGCATCGGGTGAGGAATCCGCCAAGAACGCTTTCACCTCATCAGGTGTGGGGGGTAACCCTGTCAGATCAAAGGCGACGCGACGGATCAAGGTGGATCGATCTGCGTCCTTCACCGGATGAAGTCCTACTTTCTCCAAACTGGCAAGGATGTATCGGTCGATGTCCGTTTTTGCCCAACCTTCCGTCTTCACCGCTGGAGGTTCGGTGGCGACCAGCTTTTGAAAGGCCCAGTGCTTGCGCCCCTCTTCCATATCGATGGTTCGCTTGGCCACAGCCACAGCCGCCGACTCACGAGGATCCGGCGCACCCATCTCGATCCACTTTTTGAAATGGGCGATCACCTCATCCGGCAGTTTGTTTTTCGGCGGCATCTGCATGTCACCATTGGCCCAGGTGATGGCCTCGTAGATGCTACTCTCCGCTAAGCTGCCCGGAGTAATGCCCGGATGGCCAGACTCCCCACCGAGTAAGGTCGCCTGCTTGGTATCCAGCGTCAGTCCGCCTTTGACCTTCTCGGATTCAGCGGAGTGACACTTGTAACAAGAGTCCACCAAGACAGGCCGGATGTTTTTCTCAAAAAACTGAACTTGATCCTCAGTCAACCTGCTGTCCGCACTCCAAATGAGCGTGGGCAGAGCAACCATAATGAGGGCGACGGGTGAGTTCAGCGAAGGTTTCATAAGCTGTCACTCTGAAACCCCCAAAGCCTCTTTTGGTTTCGTTCTTCTTTGCAAGGGCTCAAGCGCCCACGGGATGCCAAGTGGTCTTGAACTCCAGCAAGTCCTTCAGGTGGTAAAGTCCTTGATGCTGATCCTCATACCAGTCCACAGGCGTTTCGGACTCGATGAGTTTGACCCGCTTTACGCTATCGGCAGCACCGATCCGGAGCGCTTTGCGCTCGACCGCATCCGCGACACCGGTGAGGGCGCGAAGATGGGCGTGGGTGCTGAAGGTCGGGAGAAGCTCGGCGCGCTGACCGGTGAGCAGATTGACCACGCCTCCCGGGAGATCACTCGTGGCGAGCATCTCACCCAGCAAAATTGAGGGGTAGGGCTGCGCGGTTGAGGCCAGTGCCACCACGGTGTTTCCACTGGTGATCGCAGGTGCGAACAGCGAAACAAGACCCAACAAGGGCGCACTCTGCGGAGCAAGGATTCCGACGATTCCCATCGGCTCCGTGACGGTAAAGTTGAAATGAGGCGAAGCGACGGAGTTCACACTCCCGAGGAGAGATTCATATTTATCCGTCCATCCCGCGTAGTGCACGAGACGATCCACTGCGGCTGCGACCTCACGCTCTGCAGCCGCCGATTTAGCGCCGCCGAGCATGATAGCCTGTGCCATTTCATCGCTACGAGCTTCGATCATCTCCGCGAGCCGGTAAATGATCTGGCCGCGATTATAGGCTGTGCGTTTCGCCCACCCAGGACCTGCTTTGGCGGCGGCCTCCACGGCATTCCGCAGGTCCTTTTTGGTGCATTGCGGGATGTTGGCAAAGAACTGACCTTTGGCATCCAGAAGCGGAGCAACGCGCCCGGATTCCGAACGGATGAAGGCACCGCCCACATAGCACTTCGGCGTTTTGGTGATGGGAAGTCGATTCATGATTTTCAAGCAAGTTTGCAATAGTCCAACAGCCCCTGTCTCCCGCCCTCACGACCAAAACCACTTTCTTTGTATCCGCCGAAGGGACTGGTCGGATCGAACTTGTTATAAGTGTTGGCCCAGACCACACCGGCTTTTAACTCGGCACTCATTTTCAGAATGCGGCTTCCTTTGTCCGTCCAAACACCGGCACTGAGGCCATAGGCGGTGTTGTTCGCTTTTTCGATGGCTTCATCGACCGTTCTAAAAGTGAGTACGCTAAGCACAGGACCAAAGATTTCTTCACGGGCGATCCGATGACTCATGCTGACTTTGGAGAACACCGTCGGGCGGAAATAAAAACCCTTCACGGGCAACTTGCAGGCGGACTGGTGCATCTCTGCACCTTCTTTGACTCCACTGGCCACGAGCTTCGTGATGCGCTCGAGTTGCTCCCGCGAATTGATGGCTCCGAGGTCCGTGTTCTTGTCCATGGGATCACCGACGCGCAGCACGGCAATACGGCGCTTGAGCTTCGAGAGCACCGACTCCGCCACACTTTCTTGAACGAGCAAACGAGAGCCAGCGCAGCAGACATGACCTTGATTGAAAAAAATGCCGTTCACAATGCCCTCCACCGCCTGATCCAATGGCGCGTCCTCAAAGATGATGTTGGCCGCTTTGCCGCCGAGTTCCATCGTCATTTTTTGATCGGTGCCTGCGAGGGATCGCATGATGATCTTCCCCACCTCCGTCGAGCCAGTGAAGGCAACCTTTGAGGCGATCGGATGGTTCATCACCGCCGCGCCCGTTTCCCCTGCCCCACTCACGATGTTTACGACACCCGGAGGCAGACCCGCCTCTTGAAGAATCTCGCCAAACTTCAATGCAGTGATGCTGGTGGTCTCGGCAGGTTTGATCACCACACAGTTCCCCATGGCCAGTGCTGGCGCGATTTTCCAGGCCAACATGAGCAGCGGGAAATTCCATGGAATCACCTGCCCAACCACGCCGTGGGGCTTCACCGTGCGCCCCGGTGCAACATAGGCCATTTTGTCTGCCCAGCCTGCATGATAAAAAAAGTGCGCGGCTGCCATCGGCACATCGAAGTCGCGTGATTCCTTGATTGGCTTCCCACCATCCAAGGTCTCGGCCACCGCAAATTCACGGGCACGATCCTGAAGCAGACGCGCGATTCTGAAAAGATACTTACCACGCTCATGACCCGGCATGGGAGACCAGACGGTGTCAAAGGCACGCTTAGCGGCGCGATAGGCCGTATCTACGTCCTCGGCCCCTGCCTGCGCGATCTCTACCAACTTGGTTTCATTTCCCGGATTGATTGAGTCAAAATAACGCCCACTCTTTGGCGCAACGAACTTCCCATTGATGAACAGATCATAACGCTTCTTGAGCTTCGGATCCGCCGTCTCGGGCGCGGGATCAAACTCCCAGAGGTCGCCGAAAATCAGTTCGCGTGATGGTTTGGAGGTCTTCTTGGTCATGAGTGAATCTCGAAATAGTGGCCTAGTAGCTCTCGGCTGCCTCGCTGAACGAATAGGGAGCCTGATAGGCACCCGAGGTCTGTTTTTGAATCTGCCGAACAAGGTCGTTCAGCAGAGCGGAAGCGCCGAAGCGGTAGCGGTTATTGTTTAGCCACTCGTCACCGAGCGTTTCCTTCACAGCGATGAGAAATTGGAGCGCTTGCTTAGCGGTGCGGATGCCTCCAGCGGGCTTCATGGCGATGGGGATGCCCGTTTCCAAAAAGAAATCACGAATGGCTTCGAGCATGACCTGATTGTTCCCGAGCGTGGCATTGAGACTGGTCTTCCCCGTGCTGGTCTTGATGAAGTCGCCGGGTCGAAGCACCCGCATAGCCAGGAAGCTCGCCGCGCGGATGTTGTCGCAGGTTTCGAGTTCGCTCACCTCCAGAATCACCTTCAGCCTGGCCTCGCCACAAGCTTCGAGCACAGCAGAGATCTCGTCTTGCACGAGAGCATGATCACCCGCGAGGAAGGCTCCGCGATTGATTACCATGTCGATTTCATCTGCGCCATCACCCACCGCACTGCGGACTTCGGCCAGGCGCGTTTTGAGTGGAGCCTGCCCCGACGGAAAGGCAGTCGCCACCGAAGCGATCCTGACTTTGGAATCGCCCAGCGCTTTCCGCGCATGTTTGACCATGGAGGGATAGACACAAACAGCCGCTACCTGAGGCACATCCATGCCCTCGTGAGGGTTCACCGCTTTCTGACAAAGCGAGGCCACTTTACCGGGCGTGTCTTTTCCTTCCAACGTCGTGAGATCCACCATCGAGACAGCGAGGCGGAGACCGAAGAGCTTTGATTTTCCCTTGATGCTGCGGGTCGTGTACTTGGCGACACGCTCTTCGATACCGACAGGATCGACGGCACCCACGTTAGTGTGGAGTCTGTTGAGATTGCCTGAGTTTCCGGCGGGCATAGCCGCATCTATAACGCCTCGCCTTTGGCGCTGACAATCTCCAAGTTCAACGAAATGCGTCCTTTCGAGTTCTGCGCAGAAGCTCTTGCCTGTGGGACGGTGCCCATTCACTATCATCATATGAAACCTTTGGACATCCAAGTGAATGGCTATGCGGGAACCGACTTCAATCGAAACGATCTGACGGCAGAGGCGCTTCACCACGCCTGCAAATGTTTGGTCGAAGATGGCTGTGACCAGATCTTGGCGACGTTCATTACGGATACGATCCAAAATCTCGAACTTCGGATGCGTCGCCTGATCGAACTCCGCGCTCAGGACTCTCTGGCTCAAGAAGTCATTGCCGGCATTCACATCGAGGGGCCCTTCATCCACCCCGAAAAAGGCTACGTCGGAGCGCATCCTGCTCACGCAGTTAAACCCGCCAATCTGGAGGATACCAAACGCCTCCTCGATGCTGCCGATGGCATGACCCGACTCATGACGCTGGCTCCGGAACATGACGAAAACTTTCACGTCACCGAGTTTCTGGCCAACAATGGCGTTACGGTCTCCGCCGGTCACTGCAATCCGACTCTGCATCAATTGGAGGCTGCCATTGGCCATGGCTTATCCATGTTTACCCACGTCGGCAATGGATGTCCGATGCAGATGCACCGGCATGACAATATCATCCAACGAGCGCTGGCCCTGCGTGATCGACTCTGGTTGTGTTTCATCCCCGATGGTGTGCACATCGAGTTCTTCGCGCTGCAAAATTACCTCCGCTGCGCTGGCTTGGAGCGCACGATCTTCGTCACGGATGCCATCTCGGCGGCTCGACTGGGACCCGGGAAATACACGCTGGCTGGGTGGGATATCTTGATCGGTGAAGACCTCGTCGCACGCTCACCGGATGGCTCCCATTTTGTCGGCTCCACGGTGACAATCCCTCGCATCATGACCAACGGCCAGCAGTCGCTCGGCCTCAGTAAATCGGATCTGGCTCAGGTCCTGGATACAAACCCACGCAAGGCCATCGGACTCTAAACCCACCCTTCCTCCATGCTCACCCCGGAATCACGACTTCGAGATTTCCCCGCACTGACGGGGATCACTTATTTCAACACCGCAGCCGAGAGCATCCCTCCGCTCTGTGTTGGCGAAGCCATTCAAGAGTACGTTCAGGACAAAAGCCTCGGCATGAAAGGCCGCGAGCCTCACATGGCGCGGGTGGAGGCTTGCCGAGAGATCTCAGCTGAAATGCTGGGCCTCTCGCCAGAAGAAATCGGATTTTGCTCCTGTAGCTCAGAGGCCTATAACCTTCTAGCCTCGGCACTGAATTTAGGTGAGCTCGATGAGGTCATTCTCTCCAATCTCGACTTCCCCGCAGGGGCCACGCCTTGGCTGACGGCAGCGAAACAGCCAATCGTCAAACTTTGGCGGGCTCGAGAAGGAGCGATGGATCTCACCGAGTTAGCTCCGCTTTTGAATGAGCACACCAAGCTGGTTCAGATCTCACTGGTCAGTTTCTACAATGGTCACCGAATCGCATGGGCGCCTTTTCGAGATTTGGTTAGGGAGCGCGCTCCGCAGGCCCTTATTTCGGTCGATATCACCCAGGCACTGGGCCGCGTGACCCTGGACTGCCAGGACGCGGACATCCTCATCTCCAGCACTCATAAGTGGACGCTCGGCATCCATGGCGGATGCATCGTCGGCGTTCCCACGAAAAGTGCAGAGGTCCTAACCACACGAGCGGGCGGATGGTATCATTTGACCAATGCCTTCGAGAGCGACCGCTTTCAACGCGCCGAGGTCAAAACCGGAGCCGCGAGCTTTTCAGTCGGGATGCCAAATTTCATCTCGCTCTATGCGCTGAACGCCTCACTGCGTTACCTGAAAGACGTGACGATCAGCGCCATCGAGTCAAAGGCCAACCCTCTGATTCAGAGGGTCCAGGAAGGACTGCTCAAGCTGAGCATCCGTCCCATGGCACCGCCTCAGCCAGACTGCCCCTCAGGCATAGTTTCTTTTCAGCACCCGAACAGCCTAGCGATCTACGACGCCCTGCTCAAAGAAAACATCCATGTCATGCATCACGCGGGCCGCATCCGCATCGCCATCCACGGTTTCAATACCGAGGACGACGTGGACCGCCTTCTCGACTGCCTCCGACGCCAAAAGGAGGCCACACAAAAAACAGAGGCCGCGTGGAATGACGGCCCCCACACGATGGAGTGAGGGACCGCCCTCTCGACGCTAAGCCCGCAAGTCCAAAGTCATCGGGAACTCGCGATTCCTCTCCATCGGAGGAATAGCCACCTTGCCCGGAGTGTGTCCTTGCTGGAAGAACCGGGCGAGTCGGCGACTCTCCGCTTCGTAAGAGTTCACCGGGAAACTCTCGCTGTTTCGTCCTCCGGGATGAGCGACGTGGTAGGTGCAACCGCCAAGACTACGAAGATTCCACTCGTCCAGTAGATCAAAGGTGAGCGGAACATGCACACCGATGGTCGGTTGCAAACAACTCGGGGGTTGCCAGGCGCGGTAGCGCACCGCCGCGACGTACTCGCCCACAGTCCCAGTGTTCTGCAACGGCACGCGTCGGCCATTGCATGTGACATGGAAACGCGGGTCGATGAGTCCCTTCACCTTCACCTGCATCCTTTCCAGAGAACTGTCCACGTAACGAACAGCCCCTCCGCCAGAAGCCTCCTCTCCTAAAACATGCCAGGGCTCAAGAGCGGTGCGCAACTCAAGTTGCACACCGCGATGCGACATCTCTCCCACACTGGGGAAACGAAACTCAAAATGCGGTGCAAACCAATCCGTCTGGAGCGGATAGCCATGATCCTGCATGTCGAGCATCACGTCTTCAAAATCCTGCCAAACAAAATGCGGAAGCATGAACCGGTCATGCAACTCCGTGCCCCATCTGACCAACGGCGCACGATACGGCTCACGCCAGAAACGGGCGATCGCAGCGCGTAGGATCAAATGTTGCGCCAGGCTCATGCTCGGATGAGGAGGCATTTCGAAGGAGCGTAGTTCCACCAATCCCAGCCGGCCTGTAGCGCTGTCAGGCGAGAAAAGTTTATCGATGCAGAACTCTGTGCGGTGAGTGTTCCCCGTCAGGTCCGTGAGTAGATGGCGGAAGATACGATCCACCAACCAGGGCGGAACATCCGCTTTGTCCGGAACTTGATCAAAGGCGATCTCCAACTCATAGAGCGCATCATTTCGCGCCTCATCTACTCGTGGACACTGACTGGTCGGCCCGATGAAGAGCCCGCTGAAGAGAAAACTGAGCGATGGATGATTATGCCAATAGGCAAGCAATGATCGCAATAAATCAGGCCTGCGGAGCATGGGGGAATCCGCCGGAGTGGCACCGCCGATGACGATATGGTTTCCACCACCCGTGCCCACGTGCCGACCATCCAGCATGAACTTCTCAGTCCCCAACCGCGTGAGGCGCGCCTCGTGATAAAGAATCTGGGTGTTACTGACCAACTCATCCCAAGAATGAGCGGGCTGGAGATTGACCTCAATGACACCGGGGTCAGGCGTCACCTTCAGCACCGTGATGCGAGGATCAAAGGGCGGCGTCTCACCTTCGATGATGATCGGCATTTCAAGAGCGGCCGCCGTGTCCTCAATGGCTGCAATCAGATCGAGATAATCTTCCAACCGATCCACTGGCGGCATAAAGATGTGCAGCCGTCCGTGTCGCGGCTCAAAACAAATGGCTGAGCGAATCACCGAGGCATCGGACTCACCCAGCCCGGGGGGCAAGGTGCTGAGACCGGGTTTGCCCGTCCTGAGTTTGGACTTCCGCATGGCACCGGGGATAATCGGATCGGAGGTCAGTGGCGTTTCACGCAGCCATTGAGCCACTGGGCGCAGGAAGGCCTGCCGACTGCTGGACCTTGGTGGCAAAGGAGGCTGGGCCGTCATCGGGTCTGCCGGACGCGGCCACGGGCGTTCATTCTCGGCGACCCAGGGGAGCGAATCCAGCGGAAGGCGAAGACCCATGGGGGAATCGCCCGGAATCAAGAACATGTGCTCATCGCGTAAAAACCAAGGTCCACTGACCCAGCGTAATTCGTCATCTTGCACTTCACGCTCTAGAGGCAAGGCAAATCCAACCACACTGCCTAGGCCTTTGGTGAAAATGCGAGCGATCCGATTCCTCTCCATCTCATCTTTCAGATTCGATTTGAGCGGATCCACATTGATCGGCAGCCGCTTTTCCTTCCAAAGGTAGTAGTAGACGTCCTCATAAGCAGTTTGCATCCACTGAGAGTCCACTCCCAGTGCGGCACAAAGCGCAAGACCAAACCGTTTGGCATCGGCTTCGCCGTGACCGTAGTCCTTGGCCTCATCGGCGATGAGCTCGTCATTTGTCCAAACGGGGACTCCATCTTTCCGCCAGAAACATCCGAGTGACCAACGGGGCAACTGCTCACCGGGATACCATTTACCTTGACCGTAGTGCAGCAATCCACCGGGACCGAATCGTGCGCGAAGACGCTTGATGAGCTCGCCGGAGAGAAGCCGTTTCTTCGGACCTACTGCTTCCGTGTTCCACTCGGCACCATCCATGTCATCGATGCTCACAAAGGTGGGCTCTCCACCCATGGTGAGGCGGACATCACCCGCCTGCATTTGCGCATCAATCTTGTGCCCCAAGGCCTCGATGGCCAGCCATTGTTCATCGGAGTAGGGCTTCGTCACCCTCGGTGACTCAAAAACACGGGACACCGTCATCTCGTGCTTCAGAGTGGCCTCTGCTTTTTCAAGCACGCCCGTGATGGGCGCTGCGCTCGAGGGGTCTGGAGTCGCTGCGAGGGGAATATGCCCCTCACCCGCCAGAAGACCCGACGTCGGATCAAGACCGATCCAGCCCGCACCAGGCACATAGACCTCACACCAGGCATGGAGGTCAGTGAAGTCATGATCCGTCCCGCTCGGACCATCGAGCGAAGTCACATCCGGCTTCAGCTGAATGAGATATCCGCTGACAAAACGTGCAGCCAGCCCCATGTGCCTCAGGAGTTGGCAAAGGAGCCACGAGGTATCGCGGCACGATCCACTTCCCAGTTCCAGAGTCTCCTCGGGATCCTGCACGCCCGGTTCCATGCGGATCAAGTAGCTAATGTCCTGCGAAAGCTGCGTGTTGATGCCCACTAGCACATCGATGGTGCGCGGCCTCTTGTCTTTGTCCTCGGTGGGATGCAGCTGATTTTTCTCCGGCATGATGCCGTGAGCGTGCACACTTGTCTTCACCTCGGAGTGCGGCACCGGCACGTGGGGCGCTCCGTTTCCCGTCAAGAGTTGGGCACGGAGACCCCGCAGATACTCTCCCAGCATGGGAGTCAGTGGCAGCTTCCGCTGAAAGGGCTCCAATTCATGCGCCAACTCGGGATCATAGCGGAAAGGGAATTTTTCCACCTGCGGCTCCATGAAGAAGTCGAAAGGATTGTAAACGGCCATCTCCGCCACCAGATCCACCTCAACCCGGAACTCGGTGCATCGATCCGGGAAAACCAGGCGCGCCAAGTAGTTGCTCTGGGGGTCCTGCTGCCAATTGATGAAATGATCACCAGGCGTGATCTTCAGGGAGTAACTCACGATCGGCGTCCGGCAATGAGGTGCCGGGCGCAACCTCACGACCTGAGGGCCGAGAAAGATGGGGCGATCATATTTGTAATGAGTGACATGACGGATAGCAGCGTGAATAGGCATAAGGTTGGGGCACCCCCGCGAACGACGGTCACAACTATGTTAGCACAGGCCGTGCCAGTCTGCGAAAGGCCTATCACCGATCTCACCGCTCTTCCACCCATGTCGGTGCTGGATAGCTCCCCAGCACCTTGACCACCGCCCCTTGTGCAGAAATCGCGTCCAGCGCAGCGGTAAGCCCACCATCATCACCGTGACCGTTGATTTCCAGGAAGAATCGAGCCTGCCCCTCGCCCCTCTCACCCCCCACGGGTCGATTCTCAATTTGCCGCACATCAATTCCTCTGTCGGCAAAAACAGTCAACACAGCCAGAAGAGCTCCGACTTGGTCGGGGGCATGCACCATGAGCATCGCACGGTCCTCGCCCGTCGGTTGGCTGCCGCGCCGTCCCAATATGATGAACCGTGTCGGAGCCGCATCTTTCCTTGATGTTTGGCCACCGTCTCCGCGCCAGAGCACCTGGGCGCAAATTTGCAGAGGCGAGTCCACCAGGTGGTCCAGGGTGTGATGCACGGCACCCTCAGTGGAATGCTCGATGGGGAGGACGCCATAGTCAGCCGCGCCCGATGCCACCCGCTCGAAGACACCTTGAGTGTTCACTTCGGACAGGTACCTGAGACTGTGGCCAAACTTCCCCTGAGCCACTTGGTGCGTCCATGAGCCCACGGGTCCGAGATAAGCGATCTTCAGTGGCATCTCCAGAGCCAGCGCGGCACTCATGATCTCCCGAAAAATCGCACGGATCGACTTCTCGGGCAGCCTGCCACCCATCGTCTCACTTTGAACCGCCAGCTTGCGGAGAAGCTTCTCCTCCCTCTCCGGCGCATAAATTTCGAGCCCATCCTTTCGTTTGATCTCACCCACCTCATGGACCAGATCCGCCCGCTCGTTCAGCAATCGCAGGAGTTGCTGATCGACTCCATCAATTTTGATTCGAACCTCTTCAAGCGACATGGACATGCTCTACGATGGAGTTTCTATTCGGCGCCATCCGTTTTCGGATCCAGAAGCAGTTGGGTCTCAGGAACCTTCGGCTCGCCCCCCGGTTGCTCCTCGACCGCGGTGGGCAGTTTCACCCGCCTCAGCTCAGTCGCATTCGGGAGTTCATCCACGGACCGAACACCGAAATGTTCCAAGAACTGATCCGTCGTTCCATAAAGCAAAGGCCGACCAGGAAGATCCGCCCGGCCCTCGATCTTGATCAAAGAGGCGTCGAGCAACTGCTGAACCATCGCATCCACTGACACGCCGCGCACCGCTTCCATGCCAGCACGTGTGATCGGTTGGCGGTAGGCGATGATCGCGAGGGTCTCCAGAGCAGGTTGGCTCAGGCGCTTGGGTTTTTTTCCCGGAAAGAGGGACCGACACCACTCGGCAAACGTCCCTTTCGCGCACAGTCGCCAGCCAGAAGCACGCTCGACGATGGTGAACGAGCGCTTGTCCACTTCGTAATGAGCGATCAATTGGTCAATGGCATCAATGATCTGATCCTCGGTCACCTCAGCCAGGCCCTTCGCGGAGTCGTCAGCTTCACCTGACTCGATGATTTCCTTGGCCGTTTCCTTCACAGCACGGCACATATCCGCCACGCTCAAAGGCTCTTGGCAGGAAAAAAGTAGGGCTTCGATGATCTGAACTAACTCCATGGGGTCAGCCGCCAACATCAAGCGAGCCCAAGCCTACAGTCAAGCCAGCATTCGACGCGCTCTTCGAGACGGATAAATGGGTTGTGCGACAATAACGAGTCCGGCGCAAGGCTCGCCGGCTGAGTAACGTATTGGACTTCTCAATGTATTTTCCTGCTGCCCGCATTTTACCTCTTGCTTCGACACCCGCCTTTTCATAGCCTTTAATTCACAACCTAAACCCGAATGAAACCCATCCTCCAATCACTCTTTAAAATCGCATTGGCTCTGCCCGTGGTCCTTGCTTCAGGTGCCGATCAAACTCTTCCCGTGCAACCGGGAGGAAAGTTACCCGGTAACATCGCCATCAAGCTGATCAAAGTGGCAGACGACCTCGCGGAACCTGTTAACGTGGCAGCGCCGAATGATGGCACGGGACGTCTCTTCATCATTGAGCGTCCCGGGGTGATTCAAGTCATCAAGGATGGCAAAAAGCTCAAGCGCCCCTTTCTCGATCTGAAGGACAAGACCATCTCCTCCTTTTTGGAACTTGGTATGTTCAGCATGGCCTTCCATCCCGATTTCAAGAACAACGGAAAAGTGTATGTGTGCTATGCAGACCTCTGGTTCAACGGCGCATCCATGATCACGGAATTCACCGTTTCAAAAACCAACCCTGATAAAATCGATCCCGACAGCGCCAAGGTGATCATGCAAATTGATTTCCCGTATTGCAACCACCACGGCGGTCAGATCGCCTTCGGTCCCGACGGCTACCTTTACATCGGCGTGGGTGATGGAGGCTGGGAGGGTGACGTGATCGACGCTGGTCAGGACCTCAGTACCTACCTCGGCAAGATGCTCCGCATCGACGTCAACAAAAGCAGTGGAGACCGCGCCTACGATGTCCCGAAGAACAACCCGTTCATCACCCCGCTTCAACAGATGACCCTCTTTGGCGTCAGCGAAGAAGCCTTCTCCCGCGTTCATCCGCGCGCCAAATCTGAGATTTGGGCCTATGGCCTGCGGAATCCTTGGACATTCAGTTTTGACAGCAAGACAGGTGACCTATTCATCGCAGACATCGGACAGAACCACTGGGAGGAAATCAATGTCCAGCCTGCCAGCAGCAAGGGCGGGGAAAACTACGGCTGGAAGTTCATGTGCGGCAGCCACCCATTCCCGATGATCCTCACCAAAAACCCAGACGGCACAGAAACAGCCAAGGACCCCGAAAACTTTCCCAAGGTCGGTGTGTATCCCATCGCGGAATACAGCCACGTGGATCAAGGAATCTGCGTCATTAACCTTGGCGTCTATCGCGGGAAAGAGTTCCCTGAACTCGATGGTGTTTACTTCGCCGCAGACTGGGGCAGCGGTAAGGTTTGGGGCATGAAACAGGTCGCTGGAAAATGGCAGATGCAGGAGTTGCTTGATCTCGCTGATGGCCTTCGTCCGAATGGATCTGGCACCGGTGAAGACGGCTCCATCTACCTCGCCCAGGGAACCGCTGGTTACGGCGGTAAAGTGGATCCCTCCTTGGAAGAGCGCGGCGCTGTTTGGAAAATCGTTCCCGCCGACAAAGTGCCCGCGGGGGCTGTCGTCGCACCCGTTGCCGCCAAGTAATCCTTTGAAATCGTCTGAGGCGGGGCCAATCGGTCCCGCCTCTTTTTTCTACACCCCACGCCCATTTTTAAATTCATGACCGCTCATCGTTTCACCCTTTCCCTATTTGCCGGGCTTTGCCTCAGCACATCAGTTTCCGCCCAAGCACCCGCTGGACATAATCACGGAGCAGAGATGCCAGGTCTGAAAAAAGAAATGTTTGCGGGCATCACGGCGGAAGATTTGCTCAAGATGAGCGATAAACCCAAGACCGTGAAAGTGGTGCTGGTCGCCACCTTCAATGCAGCCAACTATGGGATGAATTTTAATGGGTACTCCCACGGGAACGCGTTGCTGACGGTGCCAAAGGATTGGACGATCGAGGTCACTTTCATCAATCCCAGCCCCATCCCCCACAGTGCTATCGTGATCGACAAAGCGGAGACCAAAAAGCTCCAAGTTCCTGAGCCCTATTTTGAGGGTGGAGCCAGTCCAAAGCACATCCAAGGCATGAGTTCAGGCAAGGCAGAGTTCAGCTTTTTGGCGGATGAAGCGGGCGAGTTTGCCCTCGCCTGCGGTTTCCCTGCCCATTCTGCCACGGGACACTGGCTCGGGCTAAACATCAGCAACGATGCCTCGATCCCGACTTTAAAGTTGGGCGACCTCCCTGCCAAGGAGATCAAATAACACGGTCTCCTGAGCAAATATCGTCTGAAATCGATTGGAACTGGAAGCGAGAACGCTAACCTATCTCCGAGATGGATTCAGATTGGTTAGCAGAGAGGGATCGGGCAAGGAGGGTCCGAAAGCAAAGACAGGCGAAGACTCAGTTGATCGTGCTGGGCCTGGGCATGCTCTTGGCCCTCGCCCTCGTCGGGGTCCGCTACCAGACTCAGGACCACTCGGAGCCGGAGTCGATTCGCGAAGTGGAAGAACCTAGGCCTATCGAAAGCACGACGCGTCCGAAGATTGAGGTCCCAACAGCGACGGCGGTTTCCCAACCGGATATTCCCCCCGAAGCGCCGATACCTGAACCGACAGCCCCCCCAGAAAAAAAGGTCAATGATGCCACGAACCCTCCGACTGAAAAGGAGTGTTACGCGACGCTGGAGGCATTTTTAAAAACGCCTGACATCAATACCCGACTGAAGCTGGTGATCGAGAAAGCGGGCCTTTCTGAGCGCATGAAGGAGTTTTACGGGGCCCGGGGTGGAGTGAATCCCGAAATCGGGAACCCCGTTTCTTCCAGCCCCGTCAATATCGGTTTGCTCGCCTACAACAGCATCGCTTTCCAAAGTCCGAGCAGTCCCACGGCCATTGGTCGCGCCTCATTTCTCCGGGCGCCTGACGGTAAACCCAAACTCGATTGGGAAAGTTTTGTCGGCTGGAGTCCCGTCCCTTGGAAAGCATTAACGGAAGGACGGAAACAGGAGGAGACCTTGATCCGCGCCTATGTTTCAAAAGACGACTACTACAACTACGAGTTCACGGACACCCAGAAGTTTTCCAGCTACCGGATCCGGAACACAGATGGATCACTGGCCATCAATGGCTTTGTGGAAAAGGGAAGTCCCATCGCATCGGCCCTTCTCTCTCGATTTGACGAGGTCGAGGCCGCGGTCCGCACGCAGTCACCTGAGCGGACAGGCGTCTGGCTTCCCCTCACACTCAGAGTCAAATTTCCACCGACAGCTGGCTCAGATCATTGCGTCCACCTGATGGAAATTGTCGAGAGCGGATGGCTCCTGCCGGAGGAGCCCTGAGGTCGGCTCCGGTCTATCCTTTCTTGCCTCATTTTTCGCCATTGATTGACAGTTATGTCACCGTGTTGTTCCTTTGGTCTCTCCCACTATGTTAAATGTACTGAAGACTCGCGAAAAGGAAGGTCAACCGCTCCACGTGGGCATCGTCGGATTAGGGGCTATGGGTTCGGGTATCGCCTACCAAATTGATAAAACCCCGGGGATGAGAGTCTCTTTTTTGGCCGACATTGACTTAGCTGCGGCGGAAAAAGGCGCTCAGGTTTACGGTAAGCCCACCCACATCACCACGGACTGCATGGCAGCCCTTCGTGATGAAAACATCCCCTGCGATGTTTTTGTAGAAGCGACAAACTCCATCATTGCAGCTTATGATTACTGCTTAGCAGCCATTGAGCGGAAGGCTCACTGTGTCTTAATGAACGCAGAGGTTGACCTTATTCTTGGCCACCTTTTGCAGGCTGCTGCGAAGAAACAGGGAGTCATTGTGACTTCAGACGCAGGCGATCAGCATGGCGTCCTCTCCCGCCTCATGGACGAGGTCGAAATGTGGGGATTTGAAACCGTGCAGGCTGGCAATATGAAAGGATTCCTGGATCGCCATCGCGACATCGAGGGAACCGTCGAAATCGCCAAAAAACTCGGACTTTCCACCATCCAGTGTCTCGCTTACACCGACGGCTCGAAGCTCAACATTGAGATGGCAGTCATCGCCAACGAGCACGGCCTCACTCCGACCGTGCCAGGCATGGAGGGACCCAAGGCAGATAAAGTGCAGGATGTTTTCAAGGTCTTTGATTTTGACAAATACAATGGAGAGGGCCGGGTGGACTACATTCTCAATGCCAAGGAGCATGGGGGTGGCGTTTATGTGATTGGAAAATGTGAGAGCAAGTTCCAAGAAGGCTACATGAACTACTACAAGGTGTACAACAAACACCCCTATTACCTGTTCTTCCGCCCTTACCATCTCTGCCACCTCGAGACCCCTCGCGCCATTGCCTTGGTTGCTCTTTTCGGAAAGGCCACCTGCACCCAGAAGGCAGGCCGAGTGACTGATTGCTTTGCTTATGCAAAAAAGGACCTCGCCGCCGGGACGCGCATCGAACACGCCATCGGAAGCGATGAAGTTTATGGCCTGATCGACACAGCTAAATCTGCGGACTCTCGGAATCAGGTGCCCCAAGGCGTTCTTGACGTCGAAGACTCCAAGGCCCGCCCGGTGATCAAGAGGAAGATCGATAAGGATCAACCCCTCACCTTTGATGACATTGATCTGCCACCCGGCCGCATGGCGGATCTCTGGGAGCAGCAGAAGCCACTTTTTGGTCTCAAGTAGGTTAGATTTGCCCGTTGGACTTTCGATTCCATCCGCGGCTTCAGGCAGCGATTCCGGTTTCATTTGCATGAACTTCGTTTCGGCGCGAGAAACCTTTTCACTCGTATTTTACGCCACACCATGTCCATCTGGGATTACGCCAACACACAACTGAAAGATCTCGTCGCCTACGAGCCAGGGAAACCCATCGAAGAAGTCGCTCGTGAGCGCGGCCTGCATCCGGAGGAAATCATCAAGATGGCCTCCAATGAAAACCCTCTCGGTCCATCTCCAAAGGCCCTCCTTGCCATGCAAGAGGCGGTCAGAGAGGTCCACATCTACCCCGATGGAGGCGGTTGGAAACTCCGCCGCGCCATCGCAGATAAATTTGGCCTTGAGTTAAACAACGTCATCCTCGGCAGCGGTTCCAATGAAGTGATCGAGTTCATCGGCCACGCCTTCTTGAAGCCGGGAGACAATATCATCACAGCCGAGCACGCCTTCTTGGTTTACAAGCTGATGGCTAAAGTGTTCGGTGCTGACACCATCGAAGTGCCAGATCCTGGACTGATTCACGATCTCGACGCCATGGCGGCCGCCATCACGCCGAACACAAAAGAAATCTTCATCGCGAATCCAAACAACCCAACCGGAACTCTTGTCACTCAGGAGCAGATCGACCGATTCATGGAGAAGGTTCCTCCGCACGTCATGGTGGTTTTTGACGAGGCGTATTATGAGTTCCTCGATAACCCGCCAGACACACTCAAATACGTGAGAGAGGGCCGGAATGTGATCATCCTCCGCACCTTCTCTAAGATTCAAGGACTCGCTGGACTCCGCATCGGATACGGACTCGGGAAACCTGAAATCATCGAGATCCTTCAGCGCACCCGCCAGCCTTTCAACACCAATTCCATCGCTCAAGCAGGCGCGCTCGCTGGACTCCTCGATGAAGAGCACCAGAATGAAACCAAGCGGATCACCGACGAAGGCCGTGCCTTCTTGGAGGCCCAATTCTCTGCCATGGGACTCACCTATGTTCCCAGCTACGCTAACTTTGTGCTCGTCAAAGTAGGTGACGGAAATGAGGTCTTCCGTCGGATGATGGACAAAGGCGTCATCGTCCGCGCCATGGCAGCTTACAAGCTCCCCGAATGGGTCCGCATATCCGTGGGCACCCCCGAGCAGTGTGAGCGTTGCATTCAGGTGCTCAAAGAAGTTCTTCAGGGCTGATTGATCGATCCATGACAACTACCGACACCATCGCCGCCATCTCCACCTCTGTGGGGGAGGCAGCCATCAGCGTGGTTCGGCTCACAGGCCCGCAGGCCCATACCATCTTGGGGAGAGCTTTTCGCGCTCGGCGTCCCGTTTCTGAACTGACTCCTCGCGCCACTCATCTCGGTCATGTCCTCGGCCCGGATGGCTCGGTCATCGACCATGCACTCGGCATTCTGTTTCAAGGTCCGGCGAGTTACACAGGTGAAGACACCGCCGAGATTCATTGCCACGGCGGCATCTTGGTTACCCAAAAAGTTCTCAGTTCCCTCCTCCACCATGGAGCGCGTCAAGCGGATGCAGGAGAGTTCACTCAACGAGCCTTCTTGAATGGCAAAATGGATCTGACACAGGCGGAGGCCGTGATGGATCTGATTCACGCCCAGAGCACCCTCGCCGTTCGCGCTGCCAATGAGCAACTCGAAGGCCGCATTGGAAAACAAGCCGACACCATGCGGACCGGGCTTATTGCAATCCTCGCGCACATTGAAGCCTACATCGACTTTCCAGACGAGGACATCTCCCCAGAAACGGGAGAAGCTTTACAGGCCAGACTCAGCGCCCTTCTTACCCAGACTCAGCAACTCCTCGCTACCTCCGAGCACGGTCGACTCCTCCGTCAGGGCGCGCGCACGGTCATTTGTGGCGAGCCCAATGTTGGTAAATCCAGCCTCCTCAATCTCCTCACCGGCTTTGAGCGCGCCATCGTCAGTCCCCGAGCAGGCACGACACGAGACACCATCGAAGAATTCATCCAAGTCCACGGTATCCCCCTTCGGTTGGTTGACACAGCAGGGCTTCGGCAGAGTGACGACACCATCGAGCAGTCCGGCATTGCCCGCACGGCACGGGAAATGGAGCGTGCGGACCTTATCCTAGAAGTCGTCGATGCCAGCCAGCCAGCCGAGAAAGCCAACCGCGTTTCTTTGAGTACTCACGCCAGTCAGCGCCATATTTTGATTCTCAATAAAGCGGACCAAACCATCGACGCCTCGTGGTCCAAAAGCACCGGCATTCCCGTCTCTTGCCTAACCTCCGAAGGCATTGACGCAATTCGCTCGGCCATCCGAGATCTTGTCCTCCGCAGCGGCCCCCTCCTCGGAGATCATCCCCTCGCCATCAACGCACGACATCAGAGCTGCTTCCAACGCGTTGCAGATCACCTCGAAGCCGCCGCCTCTGCCCTTCGCGAGACCCAGGCACCCGAGTTCATCGCCCTCGACCTCAGAGAAGCCCTCCAAGCTCTAGGACAAGTCGTCGGCCAGATCGACGGCGAAGAAGTTCTCGATCAGATTTTCCGCCAGTTCTGCATTGGCAAATAGCGCCGTGAACTAATACTTGAATCCGATCTTCACGCCAACGCTGAAAGACTTCGGGTCCAGCTTGGCCCCGAAGTTGCCACGGAGAAAACTTTGTCATTCACTTGGTATCGAGCGCGAGCCTCGCCATAGATCCCGAACACTGCACGGGTATCGGACTCGCTCAGGCCGCGGCTATCACGGTAGGGACCCACATCCTCTCGAATCTCTTCAAACACCTCTTGATTGGCATCAAAATCCGTGTTGATCAGCGCGATTGAGGGCCCAAAAGCCAAGCCAATTTCCAGTTTTCTGCCGATCTCCTTCGAAAGACTTAGTCCGGCATGGATCTGGTGAACCGAGACGTTGAGCTTCGAAATATCAAGCGTGTAGATTTCCTCCTCTGTATCCCCAACGGTGATCTCACCCGAATGAAAATCGACGCGAGAGCAGCCGTAACCCATTTCGAAGCGGATGACTGTCGATCCGTTATTCGAGAGGTCTTTCCCTAACTGCACAACGCCACCGAAGGCGGCTTCATCGTCACCGCCATTCCAGCTTGTAGCCTCATAGTCTGGCCACGAGCGTGTATTCCAGTCCACATTGAACTCACGCAATTGTGCCCCCAGTGACAACTCCCAGCCAGAAGCATTGGATTGAAACAGGGCCTCCTTAGGAGCAACGCGAGGATCAGCAGCGGGGAGAATACGATTTTTCACATTGGAAGATAAGTTGGTTAACCGGCCTCACCTTCGATAGAAGAAAAATTGAATGAAAAGCAAAATATCAAGCATTTCAGAATCCCATTTAGGATGAACCATCAATTCAATAAAAAATCTTCTAATTCGATCGATTTCGCTGCTGCTCTTAACTGTTTCGATTGACGCCTTGCCCAAACTCGATCTCAAGCGTAAAAACGAAGAAACCCTGCCGGCAAAGACCTCAGGCAAAAAACCCCCAAAACCTGAAACCCAACAACCGGCAGGGCTGTAAGCTCGATTTAATGAAAATCCGCCAAATAATGCAATCCCAAAAAACAATCGGGTGTCACTTTTTTGGAAAAAACCTGATTCTGAAGGCTCAGACGTGGGCATGTTACGCTTTTCTCCTGATTTCTACTTCGATATCTTTTGGCCAACTAGGAGCCGAAGTTCGGCAAGTAATCGTGGCTCAATCCGCTGATTGGAGCTCAAACACGGCAGTTCTTCAGGCCTATCAGCGGCCTTCCGCTTCCTCGCCCTGGCAAGCCGTCTTCGCCCGCGGCGTGCCCGTTTTATTGGGCCGCGGTGGACTTGCGTGGGGCAGAGGGTCTTTTCAGCCGCCGCGTAACGGAATCCCTATGAAAGTGGAGAAAGATTGGAAAGCTCCGGCTGGGGTATTTCAGTTGGGTTCCCTTTTCGGCTACGCTGGAGCTCCTCCCCCAGGCGCACGCTGGCCTTACATTCGAGTTGGCCCTTGGGATGCCTATATCGATGACTCCCAAAATCCACTCTATAACCGTCATGTGAGAGTGGACCCAAACAATGTTCCTCCATGGTTTGAAAAACAAAAAATGCGACTTGGAGATGCTGCTTACAAATGGATGCTCGAGATCCGGCACAATCAAAATCCGGCAGCACCAGGCTATGGCAGCGCTATCTTTTTCCATGTGCGTCGGGGCCCCAAAACACCGAGCGCTGGCTGCACCACGATGGCGGTCTTAGACTTGGAAAATCTCATTCGGTGGTTGGACCCTCGTGCTTCGCCGTATTACGTCCTTCTGCCTCAGGCTGATTACGCAGCTCTACGCGGGCCGTGGCGACTTCCCTGATTGCGGGGACATGCTCTTGAAAGAGCCCCATACCGGGAGTCGTTTGGCTTGGGGTCGATGCCTGCGCGATTCACTACCTTAACGATCCTCCCTCTCCTTTTCGCATCCGCACTCGGAAACGCAGCGGAGCAAGACTCGGTGGCGTTTTTTGAGTCCCGCATTCGCCCCCTTTTTGCGGAGCACTGCCAGCAGTGCCACGGAGCCGAAAAGCAAAAGGGAAATCTCCGCCTGGATTCACGAGAGGGATGGAAGCGCGGTGGAGACTCTGGCTCACCAATTTCACCCGGAAATCCTCAAGCCAGTCTACTGAGTAAGGCGGTCAGCTACGCAGATCGAGACCTGAAGATGCCGCCCAAAAGGAAACTCAGTGCTTCCGCCATCCGTGATTTGGAAGAGTGGATCGCCAAGGGTGCGGTCGATCCGAGGGAAGCGCCTGCGGCAGCAATTCATTCCCGCCAAAAAGCCCTGTCGGTAGCTGAAGGACGTGAGTTTTGGTCCTTCAAACCTGCTCAAACCATCAAACCACCCGCAGTGAAATTAAAAGATTGGCCTCGCAATGAGATCGATCATTTTATTCTGGCTGAGCTTGAAAAAAAAGGACTATCTCCTGCCCCGGAAGCGAGTCAGACTGACCTTCGCCGGCGCCTATCCTTTGATCTCGCAGGTTTGCCACCGCCCGAGAACGACGACCGGGAAGTTGAAAGCCTGATCGCGCAGTTACTCGATTCCCCCTCTTTTGCGGAACGCTGGTCCTCCCATTGGCTGGACCTCGTTCGATTCGCAGAGTCGTCCGGCGGAGGTCGAACGCTCCCCTTCAAAGATGCGTGGAGATACCGCGACTATGTGATCGAGTCATTCCAAAAAGACACCCCCTTGGACCGCTTTCTCACGGAGCAAATCGCAGGGGATCTCCTCCCCTTTGCCGATGCAGCAGAGCGACGTCGACACCTTACAGCTACTGGTTTTCTCACCCTAGGGGCCACCAATTATGAGGAGCAGGACAAACAACTCCTCCGCATGGACATCGTGGACGAGCAGTTGGATACCCTGGGGAAATCGTTTCTTGGCATGACCATCGGATGCGCCCGTTGCCATGACCACAAGTTTGATCCGATTCCCACTCGGGACTACTACGCGCTCGCCGGGATTCTGCGCAGCACCCAGACTTTGAAAAACTACACGGACAACGTAGCGCATTGGATTGATCGCCCCTTGCCACTGGACGGAGAGGCGGAGATTGCAGCACGCCGATCCGAGGAGAAGATCAATGAATTGAAGAGTGAAATCGCCAGTTTGAAAGACCAACTTCGAGCCTCCGGTTCGGGAATCCGCCCCAAAGGCAGTAGCGCCTTGGCCATTGGCGATTTGGAAGGCATTGTCATCGATGACACCGAGGCCATGAAGGTCGGGACTTGGAAGATCTCTTCTCGAACCAAACCCTACATTGGCAGTGGGTACTCCCACGATGAAAATCAAGAAAAGGGCGCACGCACCCTTTCGTTCACTCCCAAAATCCCAACCACCGGTAAATATGAAGTCCGCGTTGCCCACAACGCAGGTCCCACTCGTGCTGAGTCTGTTGACGTCACGATCTTTCACGCAGATGGAGAAGATCTGGTGCCCTTCAAAGCAAAGACCGAGAAGATCGAGGGTCTCGCCTTTTCGTCGCTCGGCGTATTTCGATTCGAAGAAAGCAGCCAAGGCTACGTCCTGATCTCAAATGGAGGCACCCAGGGCTATGTGGCAATCGACGCCGTTCAGTTCATCCCTCAGGGCACTAAAGAGTTCAAAGACTCCCCCGTCACAAAGACGGAAAACACCGATCTGAAATCAAAACTCTCGCAACTCGAAAAGCAGCTCAAGGAATTCCTGAAATCATCCCAACCGCGCCCGGAAGTCATGTCGGTCATGGATGACACCCAGCCCGAGGACAGCCCGATTCACATCCGTGGGAACATCCGAAATTTGGGAGATCGCGTGCCTCGCGGTTTCTTACAGGTCGCCATGCGGGGAGAAGCCCCCCAGATTCTAGCGAAAGAGAGCGGCCGCTTGCAACTGGCACACTGGTTAACCGATCCTCAGCATCCACTCACGGCCCGTGTTTACGTCAATCGTGTTTGGAACTGGCTCATGGGCGCGGGACTCGTGAGAACGACGGACAATTTCGGAGTCACCGGAGAAGCTCCCTCACACCCCGAATTGTTGGATTATCTGGCTCTCCGCTTCATGAAGGAGGGTTGGAGCACCCGGAAACTGGTGCAATTGATTGTTGAATCACGCACTTACCGTCAATCCTCAGATCTCGGCTTCCAATCTCCCCGCCTCAAAGACATCGATCCCGACAATCGACTCCTGTCTCGAATGAACCGGAAGCGGCTCGATGCCGAGTGTTTGCGTGACGCCATGCTCAGCGTTTCCGGCAGGCTCGAAGGCGGCATCGGCGGCCCCAATCTCAGTGCAAATAAGGCAGACTCCAATAGCGCCGAGACCCAGAACTTGGAATACAATTTCAAATATATTGACCGCCGACGCAGCCTCTACACACCTGCTTTTCGGAATGTTCGGCACCCCTTGTTTGAAGTCTTCGATTTTGCGGACATCAACCAGCCCATCCCTCAAAGGACAACCAGCACAGTCGCCACACAGGCGCTGTTCATGACCAACTCCAGCTTCGTGATTGATGAAGCTCGTGCAGCGGCTGATCGCCTACTGGAAGACTCATCCAAAAACGCAGTGAAAATCCACCGAGTCTTTCAGCTTTCCTTTGGCAGGCCCCCGACTGAGGCCGAACTCACGGCCTCGCTTGAGTTCATTAATTCAAGTGCCTCAGCAAATGCAGAATCCGGGTTGATTCAAGATGCTTGGGCACGACTGATCCAGACGCTCTGGGCCACCCCCGAATTTCGTTTTTTGAAGTAGACTAAGATCTCAGAGGGCTCCGCTTCTCCAGACAGGCGGCCAACCATCTCGCCATCTCCGACACGGAATCGTGCTTCTTCCTCAGGGCCGACAGCGCAGTCCAATCGATGGTGTTTCGCTGAGTGGCCAAGGTCACCCTCTGGATGTGGAGCAAACTGTGCACAGCTTCAAACTCAGCGGCACTCAGGCTCAGCAATTCCATCGGAGAAGGCAGATCGTCCAATCGGGTGACGTCGATGCCCAATGAGGTTATGCCGACACCAAACTGATGACCCAAGTTTCTCAGCGAGTCCACGAGCGCTTCGTCACTCAGGGATTCCGCAATGACAAGCTCGCTCTTGATCGTCCACCGGGTTGCGCTCAGAGCCTGAAAAAAGTCCCCTGAGTAGGTATCCAAAGTCACTCCGAGTTTCAGCTGGATTCCACTCAGACTCACCTCGGGGCCACCCAAGTGCCGCCTGAGATTAATCATCGATTCATCAAATCGAAGCGATTCCTCTGATGAGGCATCGAGATCCCAGTCCGCCGTCACAAAGTCGGGCACCTCCCAGTCCCCATTGAGATCAGGTGAGAATCCATTTCTTCCATTCAACTGAAAGGGAAAATTTCCCCGGATTTCACTCAGTCGCTCATAAATAGCCGCCACTCTTTGAAACCGCATCCTCGCCGCATCTCCTTCGGGACTGGCAGGCTCAAAAAGACCTGTTCGCAGGGCATGACCGCCTGAACCACTCGGCTTCTTCTGCCTCTGATAGTAGCCCTGTCCCTGATCCACCTTGGCTATGGGTGAAGTCGGATCGTAAGATAGGATCGAAAAATGGTAGCGGAGGGTCGCATCGCTATACTCGTCACCCAGACGCAGTCTCACCAAGCGTATAAGATCCGTCCCCTTCACCGCCTCATTCGGATTCGAGGGTAGGAACTCCGGTAGGATGTGGCGCAGTTGTTCTCGGAGATTCATCGCGGGGAGATGGGACCTGTGTAAATTTTCAAACGAAGCGCAGCATGTGAAATTCAGGCCCTCAGGTCAAGCATCTAAATTCTAGTCACTATCATCAGATCTCAAACCGCCCGCAAAAACGAGCCTGCCCCCAAAATGGTCCAACACGCAATACCCACGCATGAAGTGCGCCTCATTTTTCCCTTGTAGCGTCGCTTCCATTGCGGAGCGTGAAGCACACTCTGCATGAAAATCCCTATTTCAATCTTTGCACTCTTTTCGCTCACAACCTTTTCCTCAGCGATCACCGCTGATGGCAAGCACAAGCTGGTAATCATCGCCGGAAAACCCTCTCATCCACCGCTCCAACATGAATTCCGTGCGGGATCACTGATTCTCGAAAAATGCCTCGCGGAAGTACCCGGTCTGAAAGTGGACCGACATGATCAAGGCTGGGTCAGCGATGAATCGACTTTTGCCGATGCGGATGCTGTCGTGATTTACTCGGACGGCGGAGCCAAACATCCCGCAGTTCAGGGGGATCACTTGAAGACTCTCACCGCCCTGATGGCGAAGGGAGTCGGCTTCGGTGCCATGCACTATGGCGTGGAAGTGTTGGCTGACAACGGAGGTGCGGAGTTCAAAGAATGGCTGGGTGGTCACTATGAGCATCAATACTCATGCAACCCGATGTGGGAGCCCCGTTTCGACAGTTTCCCCACTCACCCGATCACTTCGGGTGTCCTACCCTTTCAAATCAAGGATGAGTGGTATATGAACATGCGCTTTCGCCCCGTATTTGGAGACGGCACCCGAGTGGTGACCGCAGGAAAATCGTCCTTTGTGCCTATTCTGGTGGCGGCACCCTCCGATGCGACTCGTGACGGACCTTATGTTTACCCGAAGGGACCGTATCCTCACATCCAAGCGGAGAAGGGCCTGTCCGAGGCCATGATGTGGGCAGTCGAGCGAGAGGATGGCGGACGCGGTTTTGGTTTTACCGGCGGCCATTTTCACCTGAATTGGGGAAATGACTCATTCCGGAAAACGGTGCTCAATGCTCTGGTCTGGGTTGCCAGAGGCAGTGTGCCTTCGGGTGGAGTGGCATCCGCTGTCAGCCCTGAAGAACTGCAACAGAACCTGGATCCCAAAGAACCGAAAAAGGCAGCAGCAAATCTCGAAATCCCCAAAATTTTCCAACGGATCGCCGCTCATTGATGCGCACTGAAAAACACCAATTGCGGACTCTCATCCGGGCGCAATTGCGATCCCTTTCTGTGAACGAGATCGAGGACCGCTCGCGCCAAATTTGCGAGCATCTCAAAGTCGAAATCTTGGGGAATCTAGAGGAGGGTGACGGCATCGCGCTCTTTGGAGGTCTAAAGGGAGAACCAGACCTCCTTCCCATTCTTCCGTGGATGGCTAAAAAGGGTCTTCGGTCCTATTTTTTCGGGATGTGCGAAAACGAGTTAGTCCCCTGTGAGATCAAAGACTCCTGCGAGCTCAAGCGTGGAATGATGGGCGTTTGGGAGCCACCATCGCTTCAGCATCGTTTGGAAGATGTGGGTCAACTCTCGGTCGTGCTTGCCCCCGGATTGGCCTTTGATCCTAAAAACGGCGCACGGCTAGGCAGGGGCGCGGGCTTTTATGATCGCTTTTTTTCAAATCCCAGACTGAAGGCGCTCCGGGTGGGTGTCGCCTTTGAGTGCCAAATGCGCGACGATATCCCGACTGAGCCCCATGACATCCGAATCGATTCATGCGTCACCGAACGCGGCTTTCGGAAAATTTGATCAGGCGAGGAGAGGCGGACTCATGTCAAAGTCCGGGATGCGTGCGCATACAGGCTTCCCAGTGTCTGTGCCCCCAAAGAAAGAACCCCCGGCTGTGCTTTCAGCCTTGATGACGTGGTAGGAGTTGTAGCTGAAGGTCTCTCCTGGCTCCAGTCTCGGAAACTGCCCCACGATTCCATCGCCTTCGACGACGAGGGTATGTCCATCGCTGTCACGAACGATCCATTTCCGACCGAAAATATTCACGGACTCAGAGGACTCATTGTGAATCGATAAGTGATAAATGAATGGATGGGGTCGATCCGGAGGTGCGGGACGTGTCGGGTCATACGACACACTGTCCACACTCACTGAGAATCCATCGAGTTCCTTGAATCTAACGCTCACCACCCACGATAACCGATGACCATCAAACGACAAGGTCTTTGCAATCACAGGCTGCGTCCTTAAGTTGGCACCTGATGCAACCGTCTCCACCCATCATCCTGACCATCGCGGGCTCCGACTCCTCGGCTGGCGCGGGTATTCAGGCGGATCTCAAAACAATCTCAGCTCTCGGTGGATACGGACTCTCTGCCCTCACGAGCGTGGTGAGTGAAACGCCAGGCCACGTCTCTGCCATTAGGCTAATGGAGCCCGACATCATCGAGGATCAGATCCGAGTCCTCTTGGAGGCCTTCCCCGTGGGAGCCGTGAAAATGGGTATGCTCGGAGGCAGTGCCCAAATTTTATCCGTGGTGAAGCAATGGAAGGCCTCCAGTGCTGCGGGGCTCCCCTTGGTCGTGGACCCCGTCATGGTTGCGACGGGTGGAGGACGACTTTTGGAAGAAGATGCGATCTCTCATCTGGTCAACGCTTTGATCCCACTGGCCCGAATCATCACGCCGAACATGGACGAGGCACAGGTGCTCTCCGGCGATGTGCTGCGGAGCCGAGATGATCTCGCCGCCTGTGCCGAAAAACTGGGCCGCCGATACGGCGTGTCGGTCCTGATCAAAGGCGGCCATCTGGCGGATCACGAGGATGCATCCGACGTTTTATGGGACGCGGGTTCTCTCCATTGGTTCACCGCTCCCCGTTCATTGGGTGTGCACACGCATGGCACCGGTTGTGCCTATTCGGCAGCCATTGCCACGGGGCTCGCTCGGGGATTGGGCTTGCATGAGGCCGTCAATGAAGCCAAGCAGTTCATCAGCCGTGCCATCTCCACTCATTTTACTTGGCTGGGCAATAAGGGAACAATCCATGCCCTCAACCATTTCCACTCTTCATGAAGACCTTCCACCTACTGATCCACCTTCTCAGTGGAGCCGTTTTGGGTCTCGGCACCGAGCCCCCGCTCGAGGATCCTGTCGATGAGATCTCTCAATCCGGAATTCAATCCGCCTTCCAGATTCTGCAGCGAGAATACATTCGAAAGAATGACCTCACGTTCGATGAACTCAATCGCTCCGCTTTGCACGGATTGCTCTCTCGGCTGAGTTTCGGGGCCGAACTGATCGAGAACACCCAGCACGCCGCAAGTCCCTCCGGCGGATTACACAGCGAACTCTTGACCACTGAGATCGCTTATGTCCGACTCAACTCCTACTCGCCAGAGGAAGTGACTCAGTTTGAACTGGCGCTTCGACAGTTCTCCGAGGCTTCCATCGCTTCCCTGATCCTTGATCTGCGTTCAAAAGTGCCGCCGGGTTCCTTTGATGTGGCTGCAGGGATTTTGGACTTCTTTCTTCCTCGCGGGCTGGTTTTATTCAAAATGAAAAAGCTTGGGCAGCAAGATGCGGAGCTCATTTTATCACGAACTGATCCCCTTTGGACGGCTCCCGTGACCTTGCTAGTGGATGAAGAGACGGGATCAGTGGGCGAGACCGTCGCCAGTGTTCTTCGTCAGCAGAAACGCGCCATCCTTCTCGGAATGCCGACGCGAGGCGCGACCTTTCGCTACGACGTGGTGCCTGTGGATGAAAAGTGGTCTTTACGATTCGCGCGTGAGGAGATGATCCTCCAAGATGACACCTCCGTCTTCATGGAGGGATTGAAGCCAGATTTTCGAGTCGAGTTTTCCGCCGAATCCAAAGGCAATGTATTCAAATTATCCCACGGAAGCTCAATCAAACCTCACGTTTTTGACGAGGCTCGAGTTCGATACAACGAGGCCGCCCTCGTCGCCCGGAAACACCCGGAATTGGACGCCTACATCCGCAGAAGTGCAGGCAAGGAATCCGATGAACACACCCACCCCCCGCGTGACTTGGTTCTTCAGCGTGCTGTCGACATGCTTCTCTCAACTCAATTTCTTCAGCAATCAAAAAAGAGCGCACCGCCACCGCTGATCGAGGCAAAAAAGAAAGGTGGCGCGAACACCGTCCCGAGTGCAATTCCACCCACTGAATAATGAGAGATGTCCCGGTCCAGGCAGAAGTCGTCATTGAGAGCGTGCTTTCGGAGCGCACCTTCCGGGGGCACCTGATCAATGGCAGAAGCATTTTTATCTTCGTTCCGAGAATGATGCCCCTGCCTCAAATTCAAGTCGGAGACCGCATCGCGGCGGCGCTTTCGCTGACTGATTTTTCACGAGGTGAGTTCTGCAAGCTCTTGACCACGGCTCAGACGGTCGGGATCACCGCCTTGTAATCTGCCTTCTGGAGTTCATCGAGTAAACAAGCCAGCACCTGGGGTGCGAGTCGGTTTCCTTTTTGATCGACCCTTCCTTCGTGCATCAAAAAAATGGCTCCTTCCTGGATTCCACTTCGGAGTCTGGCGGAGATGAGCCCTAGATCCTGAGAGACCCCATCACGTCCCCTCACCGACCAACCCGCGAGTTTGAGTCCCGATTTTTCAAGTGAGGGATGGACGTGATGATTGCGAAATCCCGCCGGTGCGCGGAACCACCTCAGTTTTAAGCCCGGGGCGATCGCCTTTAGAACTTCCGAACAGTGAGTGATCTCATCATTCACCTTTCTCTGCCCGAAAAACCAAAACCAACCCGCAGGGTGATGGTAGGTGTGATTCCCGATTTCATGTCCCCGAGCTAAAATCAACTTCACCAGTTCGGGATATCGTTCAGCTCGACTTCCAATCAAAAAGAACGTTGCCTTTGCACCCTGGCCATCCAGAAGATCTAGCAACTGGGGGGTATCGGCAGGGTCTGGACCGTCATCGATGGTGATCCACACATTCCTTCCCGCCGAATTTATCCTTCGTAGCTGCGGTCCCCACCATGAACAATTCGGAACGAGCGTTGCCCAAAGCCAAAGAGCATGGGCGGGTATCAAGGCCCCACAGATCCAAAACCACGACCCGCCGAGCCCCCAGATGGCCAACGCCATCGGTGGTGCCACCAGATTGAAAAGGAGAATCAACGAGCGCACAGACATCGAAAAAATCCATCGGGCTAAGCTCTGTTCAAATCAACAAACCAATTCATCTCTGGTGGACAATATTGGCTCCTGAGGCAGGGATCGAACCTGCGACCTAGTGGTTAACAGCCACCCGCTCTACCGCTGAGCTACTCAGGAATTCGCACAGGTCTTGTGACCCGCGAATCGGAACGCGTAACTAACCGCGCCCTTAAACTTGTGCAAGTTTTTTTCCTTTCGCATGAAACATACCCGATGACTTTGTTTCCTCATTCGCTTTCGCCATTTCTGAGGGGCGCATTCTCGATCGTCTTGATTTCAAGCGGACGCCGACTAACCTCGAACCCATGAAAGCACTTTTGGTCTTGGTTCTGGCAATAGCCGTCGGTTACGTCGCCTACAATTTCGCCTACACACCAGTGATGGATGCCCTTGGGATTGACCGCCAGCGACCACAACCCAAACAGGAGGTTGCTGTGGTGGTCCCCAAACCCGAGCCGAAGCCGGAGCCCAAGCCCGAACCTAAGCCGGAGCCCAGGCCAGAGCCCAAACCGGAAATGAAGCCGGAGCCCGCTCCTCCACCGCCGCCGCCGGAGCCCGCCAAGCCCAAGGAGGGTGAATTTATTCCTCCGACCTTCGACCCTGTTGAGGTCGTCACGGCAAACTGGACCGCTATTCCAAAAGGCTATTTCGCTACACCTAAACCCATCAAGGTGACCAAGGCGCTAACGATTGAAATGAAAGTCGGCGCAGGCACGGCAACCACCAATGTTCCAGCTGGCGGCACCGTTTTCGCCGTCGCTCAGGAGGGTGCCAATCTGATCATCGCACCCGCAGCGGGCTCACCTGGACGGGCTCAAGTTCCGATGGAAGATACCGACATCAAAGAAGTCTTCACGGCCGCTTACGAGAACATCAAGATCACTTCAACAGAGAGGGCTCGCTTGGCTTTTGAGGCTAAAAAAATCGCGGCCACGAAGCCCAAGGGGGCTAGCAAAGCCTCCGCAGGCGGAACAGGCAGCAATGCCAAGCCCGAGCGCTCCGAAGATGGCACTTACCCTCTCCTTCTCGCGAGTATGAAATCCGGCCAGGTGACGGAAGTGAAGCCAGACAACATCAAAAGCTGGGGTGACATCGCCAGTGAGAAGATCGAAGACGTGACCTACTGGACCGTGGTGGTGAAATACGAAACGCAGACCATGTTTGGAAAATTTGAAACCGAGGCACAAGCACGGATCAAAGACGGCAAGGTCGCAAAGTGGGTCTATGTCGGTTCCGGGGAAGTGGTCCCCTAACCTTTCTCATTCACCCGGCTGGTGAGAGTTCCTTTTGCGAGCCTCGTCTTGATTTCCTCTCCAACCTTCACCTGATCGGCATCGGTGATCACGGTGCCCGACGAGTCCATCGTGAAGGAAAATCCTCTGGCAAGAATTCCCTCAGGACCCAACGTTCGAAGAGCGTCGCCTTTCGCCTGCAATCGATCTCGGAGTCGTTCCATCCGATGTTGGATCGCTTGTCCCAGTCGGTGAGAGTTTAATTCCGTGCGGTGCCCCGCTTCGGCTAAAACTTTGACGGGATGGTAACGGGCAAGAGCTTGCTGACTCTCCACCAGCATGTCGGACCAGTCCCTGAGCCGGGATCGAATGCACTCGGGTAACATTCGCTCCCCATCGTCCAGCCGTTGCTCAGCCTCATCCAAAAGACGCTGGGGTCTCGTCTGCAATGCGCCCCTCATCATCAATTCCAGCACTTGTGCCTGGTGCTCGATGATTGAATTAGCCCGGGAACGCAGACGCCGCCCCGTGCCCTCAAAATGACGTTTCAATTCTTCCGCATCGGGGGCTAAAATCTCTGCCGCTGCACTCGGAGTCGGCGCTCGCAGATCCGCCGCAAAGTCCGCGATGGTGAAATCAATCTCGTGTCCAACCGCCGAAATCACCGGGATCACAGAGGCATGAATCGCACGAGCCACACACTCCTCATTGAAGTTCCAGAGATCCTCCAAACTTCCTCCGCCCCGCCCCACCACGAGCACATCAGGAACGGGAAGTCCAAGTTCATCTGCCTGATTGAGCGCTCCGATAGCGGCTTCGATCTCCTTTTCAGCCCCCTGCCCTTGCACCCGGACCGGGTAAACCAGCACGCGAATCCAAGGTGCCCTCCGAGTTAAAATGTTGAGCATGTCCTGAACAGCCGCGCCAGTAGGTGAGGTGACCAGCGCAACCGTCATCGGATATTTCGGGATCGCTTTTTTGATTTCTTGATCAAATAAACCCTCTTCAAAAAGCCTTCGCTTCAAAGCTTCGAAGCGAGCCTGAAGAGCACCCTGCCCCTTCGCCTGCACTGACCTAACCACCATCTGATACTGCCCTCTCGCGGCGTAAACACTGACCTGTCCATGCGCCTGCACCTGAGCACCATCTTTCAACCTCACCCCGGAACGCACCGCGTTACCTCGAAACATCACGCACGAGAGTTGGCACTCCGCATCCTTGAGGGTGAAATACTGGTGCCCCGAAGATTGAATCCGCAGATTACTCACCTCACCCTCCACCCAAACCTCTCCGATCTGCTCTTCGAGTAAGGAACGGATCTCCCTCGTGAGTTGGCTCACGGTTAGGACGGTATCAGTGTCTGTCGGCATGAGAACAGATCATGTACTCTTTTGGAGCTCTCTCAACTCGGGTTTACCGGGGCACCCAACGAATCGCGCTTTCGACCTTGCCTAGCCGCCTGTTTCCGCCTAAATACGTGCGAACATTCTTCCTATGAGCAGCAGTTTTTCCTCTCCCAAGCTTCCGGCACAAGGCATTCTTGAACCCCTCGGCGATGAGGACCGCGACATCCTGAGCGGCTATGGCGAGTTTTTACCCGTGCAACCTGAGCACACGATCACAGATGAGGGTCTGGATCAGAACAGCCTGTTTTTCATCCTCTCGGGTAAATTTCACGCAACATCCATGCGAGCTGGCCACATGGTTCTCCTCGGCACGATCGGAAAAGGTGAAACGGTGGGCGAAATAAATCTACTCGATCCCGCTAAGGCAAGCGCAACTGTGACAGCCGTCGAGTTTTCTCAAGTCTGGAGGATTGATGGCCCATCGCTTGAGCACTTCATCAATGAATACCCTAAAGCGGCTGCATGGCTCTTGATTGGCATAGGCAAAACAATTGCGCGACGTCTCCGCGTCGTGAATGAAAAGATTACCGCTTTCTACAGCGCGTAGTCTTTTCATTTTCCCAGACTGCTCTTCAGAGCGCGCACGCTCTCGACCACGTCATCTGCCGTCAGGAAGGCGGAAACGACCACCACTCGTTGCGCACCCGCTTTTCGGATCTCAGGAAGTCTGGCATGATTCACTCCACCGATGCAAAAAATCGGGAGCGTGACTCGCCTGTGCACTTCAGCGATCTCGCTTAATCCGATCGGCACATAGTC
>CAMBPV010000009.1 GCA_945869695.1 Prosthecobacter debontii | reverse complement strand
GGAACCGACGAGCCCAACGCGGGCTGTGCAAGGCCGTGGGCAAACCGGTGGATGGGTGGGAGAGCGCAAAGGCGGGTGAGATGTATCGATGCGTGCTTTTTGACAGTGGTCGGGAGGTGAGAGATGCGCAGAAGGTGAACGTGGTGCGCACGGGCGTGAGGGTGGAGAAGACGAAGGAAGTGCTGAAGGCAGGAGGGAAGCTGACCTTGGGAGAGTTGGTGAGGCAGCGGGTGAGGTATTTCAGCGATGGATTGGTGCTGGGGAGCCGAGAGTTTGTGGAGGGCGTGTTTGAGGCGAACCGAGACAAATTCGGCCCGAAGCGCAAAGACGGAGCACGGCGAATAAGTGGACTAGAAGTTCCGCTCTACTCCATGCAAAGACTCCGAACGCATCCACTACCCAATTCGAAAGCCTCCCACAAAAACCCACTTCATTGATACCCCGTCAGAATCACACAAGAGACCGTCTTGCCCGTTACCTTTTCTGTCTGCCTCACCGCGACTGCATAAACATCGGTGCGCTTAGGCTTGAACGAAAGAACCACTCCCCATCCCTGCTCCACCGCCTGCAGGGAGCCCATCGGCTTGCCACTGGAATCCAAAACCGTCGCGGTGATCTGCACGCCAGATTTCGCAGGCACTGCAATGCAGAAGCGGTAGTCATTGCCCTTGAACAGTTGAACCCGAACCGCCTTGCCCACATCAGGCTTTAGATCCTTTTCCCAATACTCCGCGCGAAAAGCAAACGCATCCTTTTCCAATGGCCCCGCCAGACTCCAAGCGGCGGAGGCAGCCTCGCTCACATCGTCAGCGGCACGCACCTCAACCCCGACCATGAAGAGAGAGGCAAAGACAGAAAAGAGCAGGCGGTAGTTCGCTTGGGACATGAGGCTAACGCAAACATCTGCTTGGGCTCATGTCAAAGTCTCGCTCATTAAAAAAAACATGCCCTCCTTTCGCACATAGGCGTTGCACGAAGCCAAACTCCAGATTGGTTATCGCATAGCGTTTCCAGGCACCCTTCGCCGCGCTCCCTCCCCACTATTTCATCATGGCTTGCGTCGTCTTTTTCTTCGAAAATGCCCCCACTCTCGTGACGTCGCTCGACAATGCAGACACGTCCACCCTGGGCAGACACCCAGAGAGCGACATCGTTCTGACTGACCCCTCGGTCTCGACTCGGCACGCCATCATTAAGCACCGGGAAAAAGGTCGCTTCATCCAAGACCTCGATTCGAGCAATGGCACCCGTGTCAATGGCGCTGAAATCGAAGAGGCCCTCCTCAATGATGGTGACCGTCTTTCATTCGGAGACGTCCAAGGAGTTTATTACGAAGGTGATGCCCCCGACCTCGAATCCCCGCCCAAGCAACGCGCTGCAACCCCTCCACCTCCGACTGCAGCCTTCGTGCCCGGAGGTCCTCCCGTGGGATCTCCCTCCAGAAGGTCTGCGGTGCCCAAGCGCTCCGTCGCACGCCAAACTCCCTCCAGCTACCCCGACGACACAGGGAGTGGCTGCATCACTGCAGCCTTTCTCACCGGACTCTTCATCGTGGCCTTTTTTCTCGGCCTAGCAATTCGGCACAATAAGGAAACCGATCGCAACCTCCCGAGCGATCTCATCGAGCGCATCACCCGCAGCATGCCCAAAGTAAAAATCGAGCAGTAGTCAGGATTGATCATGATCCTCGATACCCTCGACAATTCAGCACGCTACGAATCGCTGAACTCTCGTTTGGCCAAGGCCTTTGCCTTCCTCCGAACCGTGGACGGCACTCAGGCCCTCGGCAGACATGATCTTGATGGCGATCATTGTTTCGCACTCGTCCAAACCTACGAAACGAAGCCGCTGGAAAAGGCCAAATTTGAGGCCCATCGCAAATACATCGACGTCCAGTTCATCCACAAAGGACGTGAAACGATCCTCTGGGCTCCGCTCGCGTCGATGAAAGAAGAAATGCTCGCCTATTCCGAAGAAAAGGAGGCAGCACTCTGGAAACTCGTCCCCGACGTCACGCCACTCCACATGAGCGATGGAAACTTTGCCATCCTCTGGCCCCAAGACGCCCACGCACCCTGCATCGAGTGGGATGCGCCAAAGAGAGTCTTCAAAGTCGTGGTGAAGGTCGCAGTAGAGTAGAATTGGCGTTTTTCCGAGCGGGAAGACACTCGACCGCAAGGGCTAGAAAGCTCAAACGAGGCCCGTAGGTTTGTCAGCCCTGATGAAGTTGACTCCCACTGTTATCCTCTGTTCCTTCGCCCTCACCGCTCATGCTTCGGATGAGGCACTCACGTTCGAGAAAGACGTGCGCCCGATCGTAAAGGAGCACTGCACTCACTGCCATGGTGAAGAGGAAAAACCCAAAGGCGGCGTAGACCTCAGACTGCGCCGCTTCATGGACAAGGCGCTAGATGAAGGCAAACATGTAATCATTCCCGGAAAACCTGAGAAGAGTGAACTCGTTCGCCTCATTCGCAGTGGAGAGATGCCAGAAAAGGGAAAGAAAGTTTCAGAAGCTGAATTGGCAATCATTGAAAAATGGATCCAGCAGGGCGCCAAGACGGCAAAAACCGAGCCTCTCGTATTAGCACCGGGACCCATGATCTCAGATGAAGATCGCGAGTATTGGGCCTTCCAATCGATCAAACGGCCCACCGTGCCGACAGGTGTTGATTTCAAAAAGGTGCGCACACCCATTGACGCCTTTCTCCTGCGCTCGATGCAAGAGAAGGGACTCGATTTTGCACCAGAAGCAGATCGTCGGACCCTGATTCGTCGTGTGACGCTGGATTTAACGGGTCTGCTTCCGACACCTCAGGAAGTGGAGGCCTTTGTGACCAATCAATCACCACTGGCTTACGAACAACTCGTCGAACGCTTGCTCGCCTCAAAAAACTACGGCGAGCGCTGGGCTCGCCACTGGCTGGATGTCGTCGGCTATGCAGACTCAAACGGATACTCGGAAGCAGACTCGATACGACCTCAAGCGTGGCGGTATCGCGACTATGTGATCCGCGCGATGAATGAGGACAAGCCTTGGAGTGACTTCATACGCGAGCAGCTAGCTGGCGATGAAATCGCGGGGGCGACGCACGCTGATTACCAGCATGCCGTGCTCGATCCCAAGCGACGCGATGAACTTACCGCCACCGCATTCCTCCGCATGGCACCCGACGGAACGGGCGATGGTGTGGACGATGCAAAGTTGGCGAAGAATCAAGTCATCGCCGAGCAAATGAAGATCATGACTTCTTCTCTCATGGGCATGACAGTGGCTTGTGCGCAATGCCATGATCATCGCTATGATCCGATCACCCAGGCCGACTACTACCGGCTGAGAGCCATCTTTGATCCCGCCTACAATTGGGAATCCTGGCGTCCACCCGCGCAGCGGCTTTATTCGCTCTATTCCCCAGAAGAACGCGCAAAGGCAACCGAGATCGAAAAAAAAGCGGCGGCGATCAATCTTGAGGCACAAGCCATCAGTAAAAAGTTTCTCGATGAAATCTTCGAAGTCGAAATCCTCAAACTACCCGAGGCCGACCGCGGTCCTTTCCGCATAGCACGCGCCACACCGAAGGAAAAACACACACCTGAGCAGAAAGCTCTTATTAAAAAGTACCCATCCGCACTCGCGACTTACGCGCTCGACCTCTACGACAAAAAGAAACAAGACATCGTCAATGCCAAGGCCGCTGAAGCGACCAAACTGCGTGCAACGAAGCCTCCGGAAGGATTTGTGATGGCGCTCATGGAGGTAAAAGGCCAGGTGCCCACGACAACGCTCTTCAATCGCGGCGATCACGATCAACCAAAGCAAGCTGTGACGCCGGGTGAGTTGAGCATCATTGCGAAACCCGAAATCGAGCCATTTAAACCTGCATCCGTCACGACAGGCTCAACGGGTCGACGTCTTGCCTATGCTCAATGGCTCACCCGTGGTCAGCATCCACTCGTCGCCCGCGTTTTGGTAAACCGCTTTTGGCTTAACCACATGGGTCGCGGAATCGTCAACACACCCGGTGACTTCGGTCACCAAGGCGAGCGCCCGACGCATCCCGAATTACTCGACTGGCTCGCCCACGAATTCATGCAGAGCGGTTGGAAGCTCAAGTCGCTCCATCGATTCATTCTTCTGAGCAACGCATATCGCCAGTCATCCTCGAGTGAAGCTTCACTCCAAACTGACCCCGAAAACAAACTCTACGCTCGCTTTAAAATGCGCAGACTCGATGCCGAAACTCTTCGAGACTCCATGCTTGCGGTCACGAACACACTCGTGCAAACAAGCTTTGGCGCACCCAGCGGCGTTGGTCGCGATCCACAGGGCCGCGTGGTCGTCGGCATCGATAAAGGAACCATCACACTCAACAAAGTCGATCCCGCCGGCGCTGACGACTTTCGTCGATCTATCTACGTGCAAGTGCGCCGCAGCAAGCCCGTGACCGTGCTCGACACTTTCGACGCACCCACCATGTCGCCCAATTGTGAACTGCGCGCACAAACCACTGTCGCGCCGCAATCACTCCTGCTCATGAACGACACCTTCGTCCTCGAGAACGCCAACCGCCTGGCCAACCGTCTGCAAGCCAGCGCTCCGAATGATTTGCGCAAGCAAGTGCAGCAAGCCTGGGAACTCCTCTACAGCAGACCTGCGACCGAGTCTGATCTCACCCGCAGCCTTGCCTACCTCGATGAGCAGACCAAAGCCCTTATTCAATATCACCACGATATTCAACACGCCAAAGGCGTCGCCCCCAATCCGCCACTGGAAGCCATGGCCAGCCTCTGCCAGATCCTTTGCAGCTCGAATCGTTTTCTCTACATCGAATGAACCGCTCTCAAATCTGCTCTCGTCGTCACTTCCTCCATGCCAACGGATACAGCCTTGGCACGTTGGCACTCGCCTCATTGTTGGAGCGAGATGGCTTGATCGCCGCCCCCGTGAAACCTGAGAGTTTCGGTGAGCTGCGTTACGATCTGACGCCCAAAAAGCCGCACTTTGAGCCGAAAGCAAAAGCGATGATCTCAATGTTCATGATGGGTGGCCCATCACAAATGGACCTCTTCGATCCAAAGCCGATGCTCACAAAGTATGACGGTCAAAAATTCCCCGGTGAAATCAAGTATGACAATCTCGCGCAGGCATCTTCGAAGTGTTTTGGCTCACCCTGGAAGTTTGCCAAGCACGGCCAGTGCGGCATGGAGATCAGTGAGCTACTGCCAAATCTGAGCAAGGTGGCAGATGAGATCACCTTGATCCGGTCCATGACCTCCGGCGTGAACAATCATGCACAAGGTCTCTATGCCATGAACGCGGGTCGCATCACCGCGGGGCGTCCTGCGCTGGGATCATGGCTCACTTATGGACTCGGCAGCGAGACGGAAGAATTACCCTCCTACATGGTGCTTTCACACCCCGGTGGCCTTCCCACTTTCAGTGGCGAACACTTCACGAACGGGTGGTTGCCTGCCCTGTATCAGGGAACGCTCATTCGCCCGACAGAACCACGCATTCTGAATCTTGATCCCCCGGCATCGCTTGCGGGTGCGCCGCAATCGCGTCAACTCGCGCTTTTGAAAGCCTTCAACGAAGATCATCTCGCACAACACCCAGGTGAGCTCGATCTGCAGGCGCGTATTGCCTGCTACGAACTTGCCGCGCACATGCAGACGGCAGCGAAGGAGGCGCTCGACATCTCCAAAGAGCCTGAATACGTCAAAAAACTCTACGGCGTGGATAATCCGATCACAAAGGACTACGCCACGCGCTGCATCATCGCCCGTCGCCTTGTCGAGCGCGGGGTACGCTATGTGCAGGTTTTAAATGCGGGTCAATCATGGGATCAACACGGCTCCCTCATCACCGCACTTCCGGCCAACTGCGCCGCCACCGATCAGCCCAGCGCCGCGCTGCTCATCGATCTCAAACAACGAGGCCTGCTCGACAGCACCGTCGTGCATTGGGGCGGTGAAATGGGCCGCCTACCCGTTCTACAAAACGATGCTGGTCGTGCGAAATGGGGCCGCGATCACAACACCTACGGCTTCAGCATGTGGGTCGCGGGTGGCGGATTCAAAAAAGGCCACATTCATGGCGAGACCGATGAATTTGGCCACAAGGCTGTTATTGATGAGGTCCGTCACTTCGATTATCACGCAACCTTGTTGAAAATCTTTGGCCTCGATCACACCAAACTCACCTACAAGCGTAATGGACTCGCAGCGAGTCTCACGGACAATCAGGGTGCAAAAGTGGTCGAGCAGTTGTTGGCCTGAAGCAGTTCTCCACGTTCGACTTTCGTCACCCCTGATCTAGTCTGGAGTGGTACGATCTCAACCTCATGCCTCGCCCCCCCAAAAACTTGAATTCTGAAGAGCCCAGTCTGTCTGTACAAACAGCGGTGACTCGTCGATTCCTAGGGTGGGAGAAACCACTGGTTCACGCTGTCGCGGAACACTTGGCTGGGGGCTGGAATGGATCCGGTGCACTCGATCTCAGTGAGTGGATGGTTGTGGTGCCCACGCGCAATGCAAGCCGCCGTCTGCGTGAGGCGCTAGCCGTTCATGCCGCCACTCAGGGCGCGGCGGTGCTACCACCTTTGACTGTGACTCCGGATTTCCTGACGTCCCCCGATCGCATTGCCGACATTCAGGCAGCCGGACAAGTGGAGACACTCCTCCTCTGGTCCGCTGAGTTGCTGAGAATCGATCTGGATGACTACCGTCACCTCTTTCCCGTCGACCCCGTGGAGCGGAACTTCACTTGGGCGCTGAAGACCGCAAATGACCTGCTGCAAGTGCGTGAGACCCTGAATGAAAACGGACTCAGCCTCGCAGATGCTGCACGTCTCTTGGAGAATTCCGAAATGGAACCCGAGCGCTGGCGAGACCTCGCCAATCTCGAAAACGAATGCGTGAGTGCCACAGAGGCCAATGGATTCACCGACTGGCAAGTCGCACGCCGCCGCGCTGCCACGACTGGCACACTCCCTGTTGGAGTGAAGCGGATTGTCATCGCAGGTGTGCTGGATCCCTCCGTGCTCGCCACACGGGCGCTTGAGCGTCATGCTCGGCAGATTCCCGTCGAGGTGCTTATCTTTGCGCCGGTGGAGACTCATAGCCACAAGTTCGACCTCTGGGGACGCCCCATGCCCGAGACCTGGCTTTCAGAGCCTATTCACATACCCGAACCCGAGGGAACGATTCACCAAGGCAGCTCACCCGCAGAACAAGCGGCGGCGACATTGGATTTACTGGCAGGTTACCCAAATCCAGGTGCAGTCGCAGCCATCGGAATCGCAGATGTTGAAATCTCCGCGCCTCTTGAAAAGACACTCTCTGAACACCAAATCGGAGCCTACGATCCCGCAGGCAAACGCATGGGCACCCACGGTGTGTTTCATCTGCTTCGTCTACTGAGCCAACTCTGCACCTCTCGCTCCTTCGGCACGGCGGCAGAACTCATGCGCTGCCCCGATGTCATTGAAACCATTCGCCGAAAAGCGGAGGAGAATACCGGCACACGGCCGACCCTGCCGCAGTTGCTCATAGGTCTGGATAAATTGGCCGTCAGGTCGCTTCCTGACACCTTTGATGACGCCATCGAGCTAGCGCCTCAGCTCAAAGAGGGAGGCGTCCTCCTCATCGGGCTCGAATGGATGAACTCCGTTTTGAAAAACATCTCTGGCTCCAACTTCGGCTCCGCATTGACCGATTTTTTAGCCGATGTCTTTGCCGCGAGGCGATTCCGCAGCGACCGCCCCCAGGATGCCGTCTTCGCAGCGATTGCAGATCAAATCTCCCAAGTCCTCGACGCCCTCGACGGCCCCGCCGTAAGCCTGTTTCCAAAAGCACTCTCAGCAGGCAGCCGTCTTGAGCTTCTCCTGCGCGTGCTAGAGGATCAGGTCTTTTACCCCGAGCGCGCAGCCCGTGACATCGACCTCCAAGGCTGGCTGGAATTGCTGTGGGAAGATGCGCCGCATCTCATCGTGGCAGGGATGAACGACGGCAAAGTGCCCGAATCGATCATGGCTCATCAGTTCCTCCCTGACTCCGCTCGGCGCGCCCTCGGTCTGCGGAACAATGACACCCGTTTTGCCCGGGACGCCTGTCTGATGACGGTGATCATCGAGCTCCGGCAGCGCATCAGTGGCCGGGTCGATTTCATCTTTGGTCGCGTTGGCGGCACAGGCGAACCCCTGCGCCCATCACGCTTGCTGTTTCAATGCCCAGATGCCGAGCTTCCGGAGCGCACTTTGCACTTCTTCAAGAAACCGAAGCTACGCAGCGACCCTTTGCCATGGAACCTTGCTTGGCAACTGCAACCCCAGCGACTTCCAGATGACTCGCCTCTCTTTCAAAAGCTCAGTGTCACCCAGTTCCGTGACTACCTGACCTGCCCCTTCCGCTTCTACCTGAAGCACGGCTTGAAAATGCAGGAGGTCGATGCCTCACGCACAGAGATGGACGCCATGGAGTTTGGCAATCTCCTCCATTCCGTTTTGGATCAATTCAGCAAAGAAGGAGAATCTGGCACCTCGACGGACGCCAATGTCATCCGCGCTGAGTTCCATTGCCTGCTTGACCGTCATCTCCACGGCATCTTTGGCGCACGACTTACCGTGCCCGTGACGATTCAGCGGGAGTCCGCCCGACAACGTTTATCCTGGTGGGCAGATCTTGAGGCTCAGGAGCGAGCGGCGGGATGGCGCATCATCGAATCCGAGACACGCATCAGTCCCGACGGCAATGCCTGGAAACTCTCAGACACGATCGTCAGTGGCATCGTCGACCGAGTGGAGCGCCATGAACAGCTCGGCGTGAGATTGATCGACTTCAAAACCTATTCACCGACCGCAGCAGGAAAAGGCGAGAGTAAAGGCGTGGAAGATTATCACCTCACGAAACTCAAACGAAATGAGTCCGCCGCCGATTTCCCATCTTGGATGCTCACGAGCAACAGCAAGGGCGAACTCTGTCGGTGGACTGACCTCCAACTACCTCTTTACCGCCTCGCGATGGAGCGACGATACCACGGCGCCAAGGTGCAGACAGCCTACGCCACCCTCGGCAAAACAAAGGCGGATATCGCACTCGATGCATGGCCAGATCTGGAAGGCGAGCTGCTACAAAGTGCCCGCACCTGCGCCGAAAGCATCATCGCCGCCATCCGCTCGCGCACCTTCTGGCCACCCTCGAAAAAACTCACCTTTGCCGACGACTTCGGTCATCTCTTTTTCGGCGATCCCGTGAAGGCTGTGAATGCGAGCCTCATTTCAACAAACCAGGCCGAATGAGCACCCGTAACGCCATCCCAAATGAAATGATCCTCGCCTCGGCTGGGTCAGGTAAAACGTGGCAACTCACTAATCGATACATCGCCCTCATGGCCCAGCAACTGCTCGCCGGACAGGACGTAACACCCGAGCGCATCGTGGCGGTCACATTCACCCGGAAAGCAGCAGGTGAGTTCTTTGATTCCATCCTGCTGAAGCTCGCCAGAGCCTCCTCTGATCCCAAGTTTGCAAAAACACTCATCGGGGATGAATCGATTGACCCCGAAGTCGTAAATGATCCGCTTCGGCCGATCCTGCGCGAGATCACGCAAGAGAACTACCTCCAGTTGTTGCGCATCTTCATTTCTCGCATGCCGCGTTTGTTTCTCGGCACGCTCGACAGCTTTTTTTCATCCATTCTCCGAAGCTTCCCTGCTGAATTTGGACTTGCCGGCGACTTTGAAATCTTGAGCGACCATCAAGGCTCAGTCGAGCGGGAGAGGGTCTACCGGATGGTCTTTCAGCGCACTCTGCCCGGCCTCAAATCCCGCAACGAGGGCGCTGAAGCCCAGAAGGATTTCCTGGAGGCATTTCGACGAGCCACCTTCGGCAAAGAAGAATCCAGCATCCGTTCCGTGCTGGATCAGTTTATCGAAAGTCAGCATGGCATCCTGCTTCACGCAGCAAGAAAAGAACTCTGGGGCGACCCCAAGTCCATTTGGCCCAAAGGATGTCACTGGCTCGGATCAGAGCTCAATTTGGAGGAAGGATTCACCCACCTCTTCACCCAATTTGAGCACGAAGAGGTGACCGAGAAAGCATGGGATTTTTGGCGTGAGTTTCGCGATCAGTCTGTCACTCATGTGGCTGGCGGAACCCTTCCACCAAGAATCAAATTCTTTGTCGGTAAGGCACTCGAGTGCTGGAATGATATCGAAGCCAAGAACTGCATCATCACAGTGAACCGTCAGAAGCAGAAGCTCGAAGGTCGGACCTGCGATGCGTTCAAATCCATCATCACTCACATCGTCGGCGCTGAAATCAGAGTGCGATTGGAACGCACTCAGGGAGCGTGGCAAGTGCTGGAGCTGTTTGAGCGTAGCTGGTCTCAGCAAGTAAGACGGCGCGGAAGGCTCACCTTTCAGGACATGGAGTTGATCCTTGCAGGACATGAGTTCGTCCGGGATCTACCTCGCCCTATGCTCTCGCAGGTGCCCGGAGAAGAGCAAAGACTACGGATCGATTACCGTCTCGACGCACGCTATGACCACTGGTTGCTCGATGAGTTTCAAGATACCAACTACACGCAATGGTCCGTCATCGAGAACCTGATCGACGAAGCCGTTCAAGACACCTCTGACGAGCGCACCCTCTTCCAAGTCGGAGACGTCAAGCAGGCTATCTACGCATGGCGCGGTGGTGACACTCGACTCTTTGAGGATGTGGAGGCCCGCTACAATTCGGGTGCCGAGAAGCGCATCAATAAACGTCCGCTCAATGTCTCCTGGCGCTCAGGCCATGACGTGATCACCTTGGTCAACCGTGTCTTCGGAGACTCAGGGGCTCTGGAGGAGATGAATCTACCGACAGAGACTTTGAAACGATGGCCTTGGCAGGATCATCAAGTCGCGGGCATTCATGGCACATTACCAGGGTTCGCTGCTCTGATGACTCCCCTTCCCTCGGATGGCGAGAAGGTCCAAGCGGAGGATCGCTTCAAACTCATCGCCGGAATCCTCGAGGAGATCCAACCTGTGGCACGCGGCCTCAGCTGTGCCATTCTCGTGCAGGGTAATGTCACCGGACGCGCGCTTGTGGACTACCTTCGAGCCAACTCTCCCTCGCGCATACCCGTGATGTGCGAATCCGAGATCGCCATCGCCACAGACAATCCAGTGACGCTCGCCCTGCTCAGCATTCTGAAGTGCGCAGCTCACCCGGGAGATGCCATGGCGTGGCAACATTTGCGCATGACACCCTTTTGCAAAGTCTTGGACGCCGCCAAGATGAATACCGGAAAACTCTCGGCCGAGGTGCTACGGCAGGTCTTCGATGATGGATTCGAAAGCACTCTGAGACACTGGCAGCACTCACTCGTGAGTGCTGGAGTAAGTCTGGACGGGTTTAGCCAACACCGAGTCGAAGATCTCGCACTCGCTGCACGCATTTTCGATCAGAGCGGGAGTCGAAACCTTGGCGAGTTTCTGTCCTATGCGGAAAGCTACACCATGCGCGAGCCTGACACACGAAACGCGGTGCAGGTGATGACCATCCATAAATCAAAAGGTCTTACCTTTGATTGTGTTATCATGGCGGACCTAGAGGGCAATAAGATGACCGATGTCCGCCGGGGAATCGGCGTGAAGCACGGCGAGAAAAGACAGGTGGAATGGGTTTTTGACCTTCCCTCCAGCGACATTGTGAAAGCGGACGACGTTCTGGGCGAGTATCGCGAAGAACGGGAAGCCGAGGCCGCCTACGAGGAACTGTGCAAATTCTACGTCGCACTGACCCGAGCCAAGCACGCCAATTACCTCATCGTCGAACCGAGGAAAGAGTCTTCCAAGTCGAACAATTTCATCAGACTTCTGCAATTAACATTGGGAGATGAAAATGAGCCCAGCTCGACTCAGTTTGGCGAGGTCCCAGCAGACTTGCTCTACCAAAGTGCAACGAAGGCAACCAACAGACGCTGGTTCGAGTCACTACCCTCCAAACTTCCAGCCGAAGCCGTCGCACCCGAAATCGTCAGCCTATCTGCTGAGGGCAGAGTCCGCCCGACTCGGCGCACCCCCAGCGGCTCTGAAACGAGCATCGTTACGGCCAAACAACTTTTCTCACGGGGTGGACGCTTTGCGCGCTCCTACGGCACTCTGGTTCATGCCTTCTTTGAGCAGATCGAGTGGCTTGATGAAATGGAGCCTCGGAAACTTCAAATGCTATGGGAAGCCCTTCCCTGTGCGGATGAAGGCCTGCGCGCCCGAGCTCAAGATGAAGTTCGCCAATGTCTCGAGACTCCCGAAGCACGCACCATCCTCAGCAGACCCTCCCTCAATGCGGAATGCTGGCGAGAAAAGCGCTTCGAGATTCTCCTGAAAGGCGAGTGGCTCTCCGGCACTTTCGACCGTGTCATGATCGAGCCCGACCGCGCGACAATCCTCGATTTTAAAACCGACAAAGTCGAATCCAATGAGGCCTTCTCGGCTCGGGTCGATGGCTACCGTCCACAGCTGCAAACCTACCGTGAAGTCCTGTCCCGCATGACTGGCCTCCCGCACTCAGCTATTCATTGCAAACTGCTTTTCACGCACCGACGTGAAGTGGTGGTGGTCTAGTCGAGGTCGAGCCTTGAACATGCCTGCATTGTGTGGTCTGTGATCAGACTTTCTATGTCGACCATCACTCAAGCTGTCATCTCCGCCAAAGACCTCCGCCTTCAATTTGGCCTTCAACAGGTTTTCAACGATGCAACGATGAGCGTCCACGAAGGCGAAAAACTGGGTTTGCTGGGTCGAAACGGAGCGGGCAAGACCAGTCTGATGAAGATCTTGATCGGAACCGAAAAGCCGGATAGCGGGATCGTTTCCCGCCGCAATGGAATGATCATCAGCCACCTCGCCCAAGAGTTCACGCTCGACGTCGAAGCCAGCGTCATTGACAACGTCCGCTCGGGAGCCGCCGCCCTCATTGAAATGGTCTCCCGCTATGAATCCGGGGACTACAAGGAAGATCAAGAATCCGAGCTCCTGCATCAAATCCAACTTCACGACGGATGGGGTGTGGAGAACCGTATCCGGACGGCCATGAATGAGCTCGGCGTTCCTCATGAAGATCGTTTGGTCAAAGAGTTATCCGGCGGTGAAAAGCGACGCGTGGCCCTTGCTCGTGCCCTGGTCTCACAGCCTGATCTCCTCCTCCTCGATGAACCGACGAACCATCTGGACGCTGAATCCATCGAGTGGCTGGAGATTTTCCTCCGCGACTTCTCCGGCGCTGTTCTCTTTATCACCCATGATCGCTACTTCTTGGACCGCGTCGCCACTCGCATCATTGAGATTGATGATAGTCGAATCTACAGCCATCCCGGTAACTACAGTGACTTTTTGGAAAGCAAAGCCGTGCGGGAGTCGGTGGAGGCCAATGCTGAACGTCGGCGCCAAAGCTTCTTGAGACACGAGTTGGAGTTCGTCCGAGCGGGTGTCAAAGCCCGGCGCACCAAGCAACAGTCCCGACTTGACGAGTTTGATCGAATCAATTCCCAAGATGCCCCGGAAGCTGAGATGGTGATGGATCTCATCATCCCTCCCGCCACCACGCTCGCGAACACCATCGTCGATGCCAAGGAAATCAGTGTTCACATTGAGGACCGCTGGCTCTTCAGTCATCTTGACCTCAGCTTCGAAGCAGGCACCTGCACAGGTATCATTGGTCGCAACGGCCTCGGAAAAACAACCTTGCTGCGCTGCCTCATGGGCGAGCAACAGCCGCATGAAGGCAAGGTCGTCATCGGCAAGAGGACCGTGTTTAACTACGTCGACCAGCAGCGCCTCCTCCTTGATCCTGAAAAGAGCGTCATGGAGGAAGTGGCAGGAACGTCCGAGTTTGTACAGTTTGGGGAGGAGAAACTGCATGTCCGCACCTACCTACGACGTTTCCTTTTCACCGATGATCGAGTCACCATGCGGGTCAAGGAGCTGAGCGGTGGCGAGCAAAGCCGCGTCCTTCTCGCTAAGATTCTCCGCAGAGGTGGAAACTTTCTCATTCTCGATGAGCCCACCAATGATCTCGATCTCCAAACGATGCGGGTTCTCGAAGAAGCCATTCTTGCCTTCAACGGCTGCGTTCTAGTCGTCAGCCATGACCGATATTTTCTCGATCGTGTCTGTGATCGACTCATCGCCTTTGAGGGTCATGGGCGCATCCATCAATGCGCCGGAAACTACACCTACTACCAGGAGAAGCGTGCTCAACAAGCCGCTGCCGAGTCAGCACTGGTAACGGCATCTCTAAAAAAGGAGAAGCTCACCTCGAGCGCAGTGAAACCCCGCAAAATGTCGCAGAAAGAGCAGCGTGAGCTCAGTGATGTCGAGGCCAACATTGTCACCTTGGAAACCGAAATCGCAGCCATGGAAGCCGAACTGAGCAATCCTGAACTTTTCATCAAACTGGGTGCTGAAACCAATGACTACATCGCCAAACTCGACGCCAGGAAGAAAGAACTCGATGTCCAGTTTACCCGATGGAGTGAACTCGAAGAGATCCGAATCGCCTGCTTACCTGCGACGGAGGAAAAGTAAGGTGCATCAAGCCACCAAATCCCGGATGACATGCCCATGCACATCCGTGAGCCGACGGTCGATGCCATTGTGGCGGACGGTCAGTTTTTCGTGATCAATGCCGAGCAGGTGCATCATCGTCGCGTGGATGTCGTAGCAGGTTGTCGGGTTGGCACGGTCGAGAGGCTTGTAGCCCCATTGATCGCTTTCTCCGGCCACCACGCCGCCTTTGATACCACCGCCGCAGAGCCAGTTGGTGAAAACATAGGGATTGTGATCGCGGCCTTTGCCGCCCTGCGTGCTGGGCATTCGGCCAAACTCCGTCGTCCACAAAATGATCGTCTCGTCGAGCAGCCCACGCTGCCTCAAATCGAGAATCAGCGCCGAGACTGCCTTCGCCATGCCCCAAGCGAGCGGGCCGTGATCACGCTCGACGTCTTCATGGCTGTCCCAGTTTCGACGCGGGAAGCCGTTGTCGTTGCCGCTCCAGATTTGCACAAAGCGCACGCCTCGCTCCAGCAGACGACGCGCCGTGAGGCACTTGCGGCCCATGTAGTCGGCCTCTTCTTCGGCGTTGATCTCCGTGGGCCAGACTTTGCGATGCTCCTGGATGCCATACATGGCCTTCATGGCATCGGATTCTTTGGAGAAGTCCAGCGCTTCAGGTGCGGCGAGCTGCATCTTCGCGGCCAGTTCGTAGCTTTGAATGCGGCTTTCGAGGCGCGAGTCCTCTTCACGCAGCGCGGCGTGTTTTCGGTTCAACTGCTCCAAAAGATCAAAGCCACTGCGGTCTGATCTCGCGCTAATATAGCGGCCTGATTTGTGCGGAAACAGATCCGCAATGGGTGTCTCTGCTCCGGGATAAATGATGGTTCCGGCATGTTGCGAGGGCAAAAAAGCGCTGTCCCAGTTCTTCGGCCCATTTGAGGCAAAGCCGCGATGATCCGGCAGCACGACGAAGGTCGGTAAATTGTCACTGACGGAGCCCAGCGCATAGCTCACCCAGCAGCCCATGCCGGGAAAGCCGGGCAGGTTGAAGCCCGTGGCTTGCAGCAGCGTGCCCTGTGAATGCACGCCTGTTTTGCCGACCATGTTATGCACGAAGGCCATGTCATCCGCACAAGCACCGAGAGGCGCGACGGCGTCACTGAGCATCTTTCCGCTCTGGCCATACGGTTTGAAGTCCCACACGGGCTTCTTCCATGGTCCCAGACCGTTTTGAAAGGCCTCCACCGCCTCGCCGAAGTTTGATTCCTCACCATGATGTTTGATGAGGGCCGGTTTGAAATCAAAGAGGTCGATGTGACTCGCCGCACCGCCCATGAAGAGCTGGATCACGCGTTTCGCCTTGGGTGCAAAGGTCTGCGAGCGGTGCGCAGTCTCGCCAGCTTGCAGTGAGGCAAAGGCGAGCGAACCGAAACCTTGTCCGGCGGTCTGTAAAAGCTGGCGGCGGGTGATCATGGCTAGTCGATGAAACTGAATTCGTTGAGGTTCAAAATCACGCGGCAGGCATTTTCGAGGCCTTCGCGTTTCGCGTAATCTTCTAGAGCGGCCAGCTCGTCCGCTTTCGGCTCCCGGGCGAGGGCGAGCTGGAAGGCGCGTCTCACGCTACCGGCATGCGCAGCAAAGTGCTTCGCCATGCTCACGGTGAGGCCGTTGTTCATCATGGCGAGTGCTTGCAGCGGGCTGAGAGATTCATTGCGCTTATCCACCCGCATGGAGGGATCGGCACAGTCGAGCACGGTCATGAAAGGCTGCTGTTGGCTGCGCACAATGAAACGATAAATGCTCCGGCGGTGGCTCTTGGCATCTTCGGGATCGTGCAGATGATATTCATAGTGCGGCGAGTGCTGAGGCTTGTCGATGATGAAGTCCTGAAAGCTCGGCCCACCCATGGTGAGGTCGAGTTTGCCGCTCACTGCGAGGATGGAATCGCGAATCGACTCCGCGTCGAGCTTGCGGCGAGTTTGGCGGGAGAGGAAGATGTTGTTGGCGTCTTCGGTTTGTAGTTCGGGCTTTAGCCGGTCCGGACGGCCTGGCGGCCGAACTACGAAATCAGAGCTCTGCCGATAAGTCTCACTCATCACCATGAGCTTGTGCAGCTTCTTCAGGCTGCCGCCCATGTCATCGCGGAAGGTTACAGCCAGCCAGTCGAGCAGCTCGGGATGGCTCGGCTTGCCTCCCATGCGACCAAAGTCGTTGGCTGTGTCGACCAAGCCGCGACCGAAGTGATGCTGCCACACGCGGTTTACGATGCTGCGCCAAGTGAGTGCGTTGTTTTTATGCGTGATCCATTTGGCCAAAGCGGCACGGCGGGCGGATTCTTGATCTCCGGTTATTTGGAAAGGTAGCTCCAGCAGCTCACTCAGTGCGGTCACTGCGCCAGCGCTGACTTCCTGCGCGGGCTGCTTCATGTCACCCCGTTTCAGCAGGTGGATCGTGCGCGGGGTGCCATGTGTGCCTTTGAAGGAGCCTGTGCCGTAGTGGACGGCTCCGGCATAGACTTTCTGTGGTGCGGGCAGCGCTGGCAGCGAATCACGTTCTTGGCGCAGGGTGACGAGCTTCTTCTTCGTAGCCTCATCAGCCTGAGCGAGCATGAGAGCATCCCGCTGGCGGATGAGCTGCTTTTTATCCTCTTCCGTGCGGCTCTCCGGCGCGATGCCATCGGTGAGATTGGCTTTCCGCCAACGCGGCGCGGCCTCAATGCTATCGAGCGAGGTCACGGGCTGGCCTGCGGCAAGGTTGGGGCCTGTTTTGCTGTCATAGACCTCCAGCTCAGCGAGGGCGAAAATGTAGTCGCTGCTGCGCGGTGCGAGCTTCACCGCAGTGACGCGCATAAAGCGACCCGTGACGCCGTCATCACCCGCCGTGCCGGTTTCGAAAGGTGTGAGACCAGGATTCGCGAAGTCATGCATGAAGGTGGCGTCGTGCTTTCGCCACACGAGCGAGACGCCCGTTTTGAACTCAGGATCGTCGCTGACCTCGATTTTAAAGCGCACCGGGAAGCCGAAGCCGCCGCCGATCTTGCCAAAGTCGTCGTAGCAGGGCTTCAGCACGATGCGCTGCACCTGCACGCTTTTGCCGAGATCCACCTGCACCCACTTCGCGGCATCCTGCACGGGTGAAATGCTGCTGTGATAGCCGAAGTCAGGCTTCGCGTTTGGACTCGCACCCTTCTCCGCAGCGCCGTCGATGCGCTTGCTGAGCGCGGCGTAGTCTTCACCGGCTTTTTTCTTCAAAGGAGCCTCCAAAGCCGCGATGGTGTCCGTGATCTGCCTCTTTTGCTTTTGAAGCACGGCGAATTTTTGCATCGAGGCGTCATCCGGGTAGTAATCGACCTCCGTGCGGTCGATGCCAGCGAAGATGGCCTGGAGCGAGTAGTAGTCCTCCTGCGAGATGGGATCGAATTTATGATAGTGGCACTGCGCACACTGCACGGTGAGGCTGCACACGGTGCCGATGGCGTTTTGCACCATGTCATCGCGATCCAGATGCCTCGCGATTCTGCCATCAATCTTCGTCTCCGGCACCTCCGCATGGCCGATGTAGTCCCACGGCCCCGCAGCGATGAAGCCGAGCGCGGTGATGCCGTCCACCGTGCCGGGAAAGAGCGCATCTCCGGCGATCTGCTCCTCGATGAAACGAGTGTAAGGCTTGTCGTTGTTGAAGGCACGGATGACGTAGTCGCGGTAAGGCCAGGCATTCATGCGCGGCTTGTCTTTGTCATAACCATGCGTCTCGCCGTAGTGGACGGCATCCAGCCAATGCCGCGCCCAACGCTCGCCATAGCGTGGTGAGTCGAGAAGCCTGTCCACGAGAGCTTCATACTTTTGATCCGTCAGATCGGTCATATCTGAAGGATCAGGCGGCAGGCCGGTGAGATCAAAATAGAGCCTGCGGATCAAGGTGCGAGCATCTGCACGCGGGGCTGACGTGAGGCCTTGTTCCTTTAGCTTCGTCTGAATAAAGGCATCCACGCTTTGGCCTCCAGGCTTCGAGAGCGGTTTGAAAGCCCACCAGTCCATCTTGTCCTCCAGCTTCGCCACATCCACGCCATCCGGCCACGAAGCCCCTTCGTCGATCCAGCGTTTCAGCGTAGTGATCTCGCCACTGCTCAGCTTCGACTTCGGCGGCATGGGCGTATCTTTCTCCAAACCGCTGACGAATCGGAAAAGCTGGCTTTCCGCGCTGTGGCCTGCTTTTACATGTTTTAGAGCCACCGCTTTGATGTCGAGACGGTAGTCGCTCTTCTGTTTTTCAGCCCCGTGGCACTCGTAGCAGTGCTTTTCAAAGATAGGCCGCACCTCACGGACAAAATCGACCGCGAAGGTGACGCCGGGGAGTGAAAGCAAGATGATGAGAAACAAATCGAGTCGCATGACATCTTTACATACGCCAGACCCGCCCACCTTTCATGCCACGCGAGCGCGGGACATGATCAAACCAGTCCTTCCTTCAGGGCCTTGGCCACAGCTCCGGTTCTCGTATTTACTTCCAGCTTTTCATAGATGCGGCGGAGGTAGGTGTCGACGGTGTGGACACTTAGGGTGAGTTTTTCGGCGATTTCCTTTTTGATGAGGCCGTTCGTCATGAGCTGAAGGATTTCTTTCTCGCGCTCGCTGAGGCCATAGTCGCTGTGTTTCGGCGCGAACTTGGTGAACATGTCCAACACCCGTCTCGCGATGCGTGAGGTCATGGGTGAGCCGCCAGCCAAGGCATCCCGCACGGCCTGCGTGATCTCGGTGACGCTGCTGGTCTTCAAAAGATAGCCGGCGGCTCCGGCGCAGATAGCGGAGAACACTTTGTCATCGTCCTCAAAGACGGTGAGGATGACGATGAGCGTCTTCGGGCTGCGCTCTTTGATCAGACGTATGCCCTCCAGCCCGCTCATGCCAGGCAATCCAACATCCAGCAGGATCAGATCGGGCGCTTCATCCTTCGTTAATGCGGCGAGCGCTTTCTCGCATGAATCAAAATCTCCCGTGCAGCGCATGTCATTCTCCGCACCGAGAACACGCAGAAGCGTGCGGCGGAAGGCCGCGTGGTCTTCGATGATCCAGATGGTTTTCATGAGAAGGGAGCCTCCAGCGTGATACACGAGCCTTTTCCCAGCTCGCTTTCGATTTGCAAAACTCCACCGAGCACACTGGCGCGGTGCCGGAGATTGGCGAGCCCGTTTCCAGCCGTCACGGCATTGGCATCAAAGCCACAGCCGTTGTCTTCGATGCGCAGATGAAACTGCCCTGCCTTCCATGAGATCGCGATCTTCACCAAAGAGGCACCGGCATGGCGGTTAATGTTATGCGCGGCCTCGCGGAAAAGCAGGAACATCTGCCGATGAAACTCCAGCGAGGCAGTCATAGCATCATCAGGTGTGGGGGCTTCAAGCGTCCATTTGTGGCCTTTGAGCAGGCTGCCTGCGCTTTGTCGAATGGCTTCGATCAGGCTGCTCAGCCTCGGTGCATCACCTTCGCGCACGAGCCACACGATACCACGCATGGACTCGGCCGCTTCTCCGGCGAGACGATGGATCTCCGGCAAGGAATCGTCTTTGCTGCCATCACGAATCGCCAGCTCCGACATCAGCCGAATACTTCCCAAATGGCTGCCGATCTCATCATGCAAATCCCGCGAGATGCGCTGCCGCAGCGCCTCCAACTCCCGATGGCGTGACCGACTGGAGCGCCGCAGCGAGATGAGGAAAAAAATAATCACACCAAATAATGCAATGCCACCAAGCCAAGACGCACGCGTTCGGGCCAACAGAACACCTGCCTTGTGTCGAAGATCGAGTTGGACAAGTTGCAGCGAAACCTCACGCCGTTCCGATAATGCGGCGAGCCATGTCGATTCGTTAATGAGCAGGCCAGAACTGCTCCGCCCATCCACCAAAAATTCGCGACGCCACGAAGAAGTAAGTGTGTCATCGGAACTACTGACGCCACTTTGAAGAGCCCTGTTCTTACCATTCGCCAAAGCCTGGAACTCCGACAATGCATAAACGAAGTCGCCACTGCGTTCCCAAAGCCTAGTAGCAGTCACCCGGATTGTTTGGGCTCTGAGCCCGTTTAATGGAAAAGCAACAGGAGTATCACCAGGATTCGGGAAATCGGAGGCAGCGCTGTCAAAGATCGTTTGCCCATCCGCTTCAATTTTAAAACGACGAGGGAAGCCGAAACCAAAGCGATCCGGGTAATCGCGGGGGTGGGCAGGAATGAGTCTGACCTCTTGCAGATCGCGCACGGAGCCGAGATCGACCTGCACCCATTTTGTAACATCAGCGGTAGTTGAGATGGCACTGTGCCAACCGTTGCTGTTTACGTCATCATTTTTGACAGGCAGGCCAAGTGCGTGGCAACCATCGACGAGATGCTTCGGCGACCACGTGGGCAGTGTCTCAACGGAATTGGGGGCCAAAACAGTCGATCGAAGTGCGATATTCTGCCCTTTACTGAAGACGAGCAACTCACCCAGACAAAAGATGAACCGTCGGCTTGAGCGAGGTTGTGCCGGGAGTTTGGTGGCAGTAAAACGAACGTAGCGTGCCTTCGTCTTTTTTGCGTCGATATGCCACGGAGCCAACATTGAAACGACATCGAAGCTGGTGTGATCCATCAGTGTCGCAGACTCCCCAAAGAGCGGATCATTCGAAGCATCAACCCGGAAACGATGAGGGAAACCATATGCCTCAAGGCTTCCATGCATCGCGGGAATCACGACCAAATGATCGATCAAGTGTTCAGCACCCAAATCAATCTGCACCCAGCGGATGAAATCCTGCTGAGGTGCGAAGCCGCTGTGGAAGCCCGCGTGCTCATGCGGCTGAGCAGCAGGAAATGGGGGCAGCAGGGCAAGGATGGATCGAAGCCGACTTTGCTCTCGCTCCACAGCGCCAAGCTCTGCATTCAAAATTGACCACGCACCATCTGCGTGTGCGCAAATGGAGAACAAGGCATAAATGATAAACCAGCGTGTCAAACAAACCCACCATTGCCGCAAAGATTCCAACTGCAACCCACGTGAAAACGTGACGATCAACTACGGAGATCGAATCCGGTCAACGTTCCCGTGCTCGAGCCAAAACCCTCTGCCTCCACGCCGAGATGCTGGAGCATGGAGACGAAGAGATTGCAGAGCGGTTTGTCGTGATCCCCTTTGAAGGCGTGGTGCTGGCCGTGTTTGAAGCCACCCCCGGCGAGGAGGATGGGGAGGTTCGTATTGTCGTGCTTGTTGGCGTCGCCCATGTTGCTGCCGAAGAGAACCATGGTGCGGTCGAGCAGGCGGGCGTCGTCTTCACGCTTTGCGGCGAGGTTTTGAATGAGTTTGCGAAAGAGCACCATTTGCTGGCGATCAGCGTCTTCGAGTTGCTTCACCTTCTCAGGTGCCTGGCCGTGATGGCTAAGGCCATGATAGCCTTCGGTGGTGCTTTCTTCGTCGTCGATCTTGAAGGCTGGCGTGGCGAATGCATCCACCATGAGGGTGATGATGCGGGTGGAGTCGGACTCGAACGCAAGCTGCGCCATGGCGAGCATGAGGTCGAGCTTTTCAAAGATGCGCTTCTTGTCCTGAATCTCGGCGGGCTCAGGGAGCTTCGCGACGGGCTTCGGCTTCAGCTCCCACTCGCGGGCGGTGAGCAGTCGCTCCTCCACCTCACGCACGGAGGTGAGGTATTGGTCGAGACGCGAACGATCATCGCTGCCGAGATCACCACTGAGCTTCTTCGTGTGATTTAGCAGCGTGTCGAGGATGCTCCCGCGTTCATCCAGCCGGTTGAGTTGCTTTTTCACCGTTTCGGGATCGCCCTGGAGAAACATGCGCCGAAACAAAGCCGGTGCGCTGTCTTCCGCTGGCAGCAAAACGCCATCGCGAGTCCAGGAGAGGCTGCGGTTCGCCTTGTCGATGTTCACGCCGAGGTTCAGCGTGGGGAATCGCGTGAGCTGGCCGAGCTTCTCCACCGCAAACTGGTCGAGCGAGATCTGATTGCGAAACCCGCTCTTCGTCGGCCCGCGTGCGGCCGTCAGGAAGCAGTTCTCCGCGCTGTGCCCACCATTCACATCCGGGTGTGACATGCCGCTGAAGATACTGAACTCGTTCCGCACATCAGCCAATGGCGCGAGCGTCTGCGTCAGCTCATAATCACGCCCGGCCTTCATCGGGAAAAACGGTTTGGGCAGAAACCCGAGGTTGTTCGAGATGATGAGCATCCGGCGCGGTGCTTTCGCTTGCGCCGCACGACCAAACACGGGCATCATGCATTCGAGCAAGGGCAATCCAAGCGTGACACTCGCGCTTTGCAGAAAGCGGCGGCGGGAGAAGGATTTGGCGATGTGAGGGGTGTTCATGAAATCGTGTGGTTACGGACCTACTGAGTGATTGCCGAGGAAAAGCTGGCTTTGAACCAACGCGAGCATCAAATCCCGCACGCGATACCCATCCTTCTCGCAGGCATCGAGCATGGACTCGATCTCGCGACGGTCGGAGTAGCGCACGGGGGTGCCGGTGGCATAGACGGTGAACTGGTGGAGCAGATTTTTCGCAAGTTGGCGGGGGTTGGCGGCGAGAATGGCTTTGAGGTCGTGCATGTTCTTGAACTCGCGGCCATCGATGAGTTTACCGCTGGGATCGACGTTCGCGGCGAGCGTGTAGCTGAAGTCGTGACCGGCGCGGTCGATGCCGGTGACGCGCTCACCCTCTTCAATGCCGCGGTAGCGAGTGCGCCAGCCGCCGAGGATGTCAAAACTCTCCAAGGCGAGGCCGACGGGATCAAACTTGGCGTGGCAACTGGCGCAGGATTTTTCCCTCGTGTGCAGCGCCATGAGATCGCGGATGGTTTTGGCGCCGCGAATGTCCGGCTCCACGGCGGGCACACTTGGCGGTGGCGGTGGCGGAGGTTGGCCAATGAGGCGCTCCATCACCCATGCGCCGCGCACGACGGGCGAGGTGTTCGTGCCATTCGCGCTGACTTTCAAAACAGCGGCCTGAGTGAGCAATCCACCAAACGGACTGCCGTGCGGCACGGCCACTTTGCGCAAGGCAGAGCCGCTGAGTGGCGGGAGCTGGTAGTGTTTGGCAAGGCGGTCATTGGCAAAGACGAAGTCGGCCTTTGCGAGCACTCTGGCGGCCAGGTTCTCGCGGATCATCGCGGTGAAAAAGGTGCGCGTCTCACGCTCCATGCTTTCCACGAGGTATTCGTCGAAGCGATACTCCGGGAAGAGCCGGATGTCGGGATCATCACGGCGGATGTGACGCAGACTGAGCCAGTAATCGGTGAATTTGTTCACGAAGCGCTCAAAACCGCCGCTAGCGATGAGACGTTCAGTTTCCGCACGCAGCGTCTTGGCATCTCGCAGCCGTTTGTTAGCCGCGAGATCGCTCAATCGCGAATCAGGCCGCGAGTTGGTCAGGAAGTGCGAAAGGCGAGCGGCAATGGCAAAGTGGTCATCGACGGACTCAGGCTCGCGGAGATAAATGAAGTCGCCCGAGGCCAAAAAGGCTTTGTAACCGGCCAGCAACGCCTCTTTGAACGCCGCGCCTCTCTCCAACCGCTCGGCGATCAGAGCATCAAACAAGCGCAGATCGTCCTCAGCTACCGGTTCGCGGGCCGCGAGGCTCACAAAGCGACGCAAAAGGCGCTTCGCCTCCTCTGCGGCATTTTTTGGCTGCACTTCGATGCCGAGGTCATCAAACAGCACGCGATGCGAGGGCGGCGGCCAGCTTGGAGGCGGCAGGGGCCCTTCGACCTCCAGCCACTGCACCGCAACCCCCGGCTGACCACCTTCTGGAAACGGCGGGTAGCGATACGTCGGCGCGGAGCCATTCGGATTCTGCGCCAGCGGCATGGGCAGACCCAGCAGGCTGTATTCAATTGCCTCACCCTCGCGCAGGCGGACCTCAGTCTCATACGCCTTTTGCTTCGGCTGGACGTCGATGATGCCGCCCTCAGCTCGCACTTCATTGATGATATCCGCACCCGCCGGTTTGCGCGTGCGGAAGGTCATTGGCACCGGTTGCTTCGCCGGAGTCAAAACGTAGCCGGGTTGCTGCAAGACGGCACGCGCCGAGAAGCGCACGCGATAGTGTCCCGGATGCTTTGCGATGATGCCCTTCGGATTCCCGATGTAAGGCCAGCTCGCCGAGCGAAACAGCGCCATCTCAATGCTCTCGTCCGTCGAGGCTTGCTTGACGGCCTCTTTGTCCTTCTTCCGATTCCAGTCGATGAACTTGTTATCACGCGCGAAGAACATCGACTCGCGATTGCCGAACGTGCCGGTGCCAGGAAACAAATCCGTTCCCACGACCCGTTTCTTCACCACAGGTGGCGGCGCAGGCTCGGTGGCCATCGCCGCACGCAGCGCAGCCTCGGCGGCGTCGAGGTAAGCTGTGAGCTGCACACGCGACATGTCGAGCATGCTGCCCGTTTTGTTAAAACGATGCCCCTCGCGGTCCTCCGGTAAAATATCGCGAATGTCGAGATCCGGCAGTTGCAGCACATCGCGCAGGTTTTGCTCATACTCATCGCGGTTCAGCCTGCGCAACGGCCCACGCCCCTGAACGAGCACCTCCGCACGATCCGCCTCGTAAAGTGAAGCATCCAGCACCTTCACCAAAGCCGCGCGATCCTCCGCCACCATGTCACCCGACTTCGGCGGCATCTCCCCTTTCTCCACGCGATCAAACACTCGCACCCAGCGCTCACGCGTCGCGCCATCGGTCAGATCAAACTTCAGCGTTGTGAGATCGAGCCCGCCTTTCTTCGTCTCGTCATCATGACACTCGACACAGCTCTGCTCGATCTGCGGCGGCACGTCCGAAAATGCCACAGCACACTTTGAAAGAGCGCATAGGATGAACAAAGCTTGTTTCATGAGATGAGTCATTCAGCCCTCACTTCTCCCGAGAAACCAAAATCTCCTCCAGCACGCGACCATCTTGTTGGGGCAGCTTGAGACCCATGAGCTCTGCCATCGTGGGAGCCACATCGACATTGGACATGCGTTCAAGCACAACACCCTTTTTGACTCCACGCCCACTAGCGATGAAGATTCCATCGAGCTCAGGGTCACCATTAAAGAAGCCATGAGTGCCACCATAGTTCGCCGTGGGCGCAGTCACGGCATCACCCGCGGCGGCATTGTTAAAGGCATGCCCGTCCTTAGCATACAGCACCAGATCACCCATACCCTGATTCTCCTCGGGCGTCGGCATGCCGAGCGTGTGTCCATCCTTACCATCGATCACTCGCTCGACGCCCTCGGTCTGCGCAAACATCTCCTTGAGTTTCGGCAGTAGCTCGGCCTTCCGAGATGGATCACTCACATAGACGAATGCCATGCCGCCCTGTGTCATGCAAAACGCGTCGCAGGTCGTGATTGTCGGGCCGAAAGCAGTGGCCAATCCAGCTTTTTTGAGCACGACATTGGGATAGACATATTTCGACACTTTCTTAAAGCCATGATCGGTGGAGATAACAAAGGTCGTGCGGTCGCGGAGGCCACTTTCCTCTACCGCTTGAACGAGATCACCAACAAGCTTGTCCGCATAAGCGAGCGCGGTGTGGCTCGCCATGGTGCCAGGCCCGTAGGTGTGATGCGTGGCATCGGTGTTGAGCGTGTGATAAAGCAGTAAGTTCGGTGTGTGCGTTTTGAAGATGTGGATAGCGGCCTTGGTCCACATGTTGTCGAGAAAGGTAACGCTCTTACGCTTCGGCCTAAGCTGCATCCACTCGATGTGCTCCGGCGTGATCGTGCCGGCAGCGATCATCTCCTTCACCACCGGGCTGTCGGCGTCCGGCAGCTCTGCAAAACTCCACGTGATGGTGCCTGGACGTGTGACGGCCACCCAGTCAGACTCCGCCGTGGTGAGGCCATTCTGGTGGGCGATGTCATACAGCGTAGGCACATGAACCAGCTTTGACTTATCCACCCAGGGCTCGATTTTGGCGGGCTTGCTGCCCTCTTGCCTGACGAGCAAGCCATTAAAAAGCACACCATGCTTGCGGGGTTCGACCCCGGTGACGAGCGTCGTGTGATTGATCCAAGTGATCGACGGGTTACTGACCGTCATCGCCTTCGTGCTCGCGCCCTCCGCAGCTAGCTTGCGCAAGTTCGGCACTTGCAGCGAGGGATCATTCCACATCCAAGCCGGGAAGCCATCGATGCTGATGAGGATGACGTGATGGTCTTTGTTGTCCGACTTTGAACATGAGATCAAGCCAAGAGCAAAGAGGACACTTAGAAACGGGAGAGCACGAAAATTCATTGAGAACAAAGGGATCTGCATCGCGGATATCATTCCAGCACCTTGATCTTCACATTCCGATACCACACGGGAGCCTGGGCTTTGCCGTGTAGCCCTTGAAGGCCGATGGGACCACTGCGAGCATAGTCTTTAAGCGCCTTCTTGAACTTGTTCGGTGTGCCATCGGGGTTCTTGCCGACTTCGGGCCAGTTGTCGAGGTTGGCGTCGATGACGAGTTCGCCATTGAAGCGGACGCTCACTTTGCTGCCCTTGCAGGTGATGGTGAAATGGTTCCACTCGCCCACAGGCTTGGCCATGCTCTTGATCGGCGGCATGGCATCATAAATCGCGGCGACCATGCCGTATTTGCTGCCGTCGGCGCTGTCGTGAACTTGGATCTCGAGTGCGGAGAGGACGTTCTTGATATCGCCAGAACGGAGGAACACGCCACTGTTGGATTCCTTGGCGACTTTGAATTCGAGATCGAGAATGAAGTCGCCATACGAATCCTTGGTCCAAAGGGTGTCGTGGTCCTTCGCTACAAGTTCGCCATTGATGAAGCCCCAACCACCCGCCGCGACGGTGTTCGAGAGATCGGCAGCGAAGAGGTCTTTCCAGCCCGTGGTGTCAGGATGTTCTGCGGCAAAAGTGAGCCCAGCAATGAGAGTGAGTAAAAGGGAAATTTTCATCGATCTAAAACCTACGCACTGAGATGCGCGGAGATTCCAAGTTTTATGCCGGGCGGATCGGGAGTATAGGAATGACCATGCCCTTTTCCTCCCTCGGCCTTTCCGCCCCTCTTGTCAGTGCCCTCAGTCAATATGTGGCACCGACTCCCGTGCAGACTGCTGCGATTCCTGCAGTGTTAAAGGGTGGAGATTTGCTGGTTACCGCCCAAACAGGGTCAGGCAAAACCATGGCGTTTGTCTTGCCTCTGTTGGAGCGCTGGTTAGGTGCACGCATGGAAAGCCCAAGGCGAGTTCACACTTTGATCTTGGTGCCCACGCGTGAATTGGCGACTCAAGTGACGAAGGAACTGCTACGCTGTTCGTCTCATTTACCAAATCGTATCAAAGGGGTGACCGCTATTGGCGGCGTATCCATCAATCCCCAAATGATGGCGCTGCGGGGTGGCGCAGACTTTGTGATCGCCACACCCGGACGCTTACTCGATCTGGTAGATCAGAACGCCCTGCAACTGACTCATGTGGCATCTCTTGTCCTTGATGAGGCCGATCGGCTGCTTGATCTGGGCTTTAGCGATGAGTTGTCGCGGGTGTTCTCTCTTCTGCCGAGGCGCAGGCAGAATTTGCTATTCTCAGCAACTTTCCCGGAAGCCGTGCAATCATTGGCTGATCAGATTTTGCATCAACCCACGCGAATCGAGATCAAAAGTGCACCAGCGGAAATGCCCATCATTCAGCAGCGCGCCATCGAAGTGGATACTTCACAGCGCACACCGTTGCTTCGTCATTTAATCAAAACAGAAGGCTGGCAGCGTGTTCTCGTCTTTGTCGCAAAGCAATACACAGCAGAACACCTCGCTGATAAATTGCGGCAGAAGGGTATCGTCGCCTTGGCTTTTCATGGCGAACTAAGTCAGGGTGCCCGAATGCAATCGCTCGCAGATTTCAAAGGCGCACAGGTGCAAGTCCTCGTTGCGACCGATCTGGCTTGTCGCGGACTGGACATCGTGCATTTACCCGTGGTGGTGAATTACGATCTGCCGCGCTCGGCGGTGGACTACACGCATCGGATTGGACGCACAGGCCGAGCGGGCAAATCCGGTATCGCCGTGAATTTCGTCACCGCAGAATCCCACGCGCACTTTTGCCTGATCGAAAAGCGAAATCATCTGAGCATCGTACGCGAACAGATCGCTGGCTTTGAGCCCAAGGAACTCGCGCCACCGCCATCGCCAAGCACCGGCGGTGTCAAGGGCCTGCGAAAGAGCAAAAAGGATAAGTTGCGCGAGGCTGCGGGACGTTGAACAACTTTCATCCTCATCATTGATCTCAAACATGAATTTGAACCTGCAAGGTCAGTCGGTCGTCGTTTTCGGAGCCGCTAAGGGCATCGGAAAAGCAATTGCAACCGGATTCCGAACAGAAGGCTGCACGGTCTTCGGCTTTGATCGCGAAAAAACGGAGACCAGCATCACCCAGGGTGATGTCACCCACTACGATTCAGTCCGAGCTTTTGCTGACGGACTTGAACACGTGGACCACGTCGTTTTTTCGGTCGGCGTGGGCTCTGGGAAGTTCGGATTTCCATTTTGGAACCTGGAGCCTTCCGACTGGATGCGCGTGCTTGAGGTCAATCTGATCGGCGCGGTGAATGTGGCGCACGCTTTTGCTCCCCGACTGATTGAACGGGGTGGCGGCTCGATCTTGTTTCTCGTTTCGGTCGCCGGACAGATAGGCTCTCAAACGGATCCGCCTTACAGCGCATCAAAAGCAGGACTGATTAATTTCACTCAATGCGCCGCCAAAGATCTCGGACCGCACAACGTTCGCGTCAACGCCTTGGCACCCGGCATGGTGAAGACGGAACTGAATCAGTCCATCTGGGCAGCCGGACAGGCAAAGTTACCTGAAGAGCAGCGTCTCGGTTTTGATGAATGGGCTGCCGAAAAGATCAAGAAGGTCTCTCACTTAGGGCGCTGGCAAATGCCCGATGAATATGCCGCGATGGCGACCTTCCTTGCTTCGAATCACGCGAAGAACGTCACCGGGCAGACGATCAATATCGACGGTGGTTGGGTGATGCATTCCTGATCACTCATAGAGTCGGAAAAGACCACTGTGATCCAAATCGCCCATGCCTTTTTCATGAACAAACTTTTCCCACTGAGCGAGTGAGTTTTTGAGAGTCGATGAATCGAGACCGACGGAATCAGCGAGTTGTGACATGAGGCGGACATCCTTGAGTTGGAGCGTTGCGCGGCCACCGGGTGCAAAATCTCGCCTCACCATGCGATCTCCGTGCAAATCAAGGATACGACTCTCGGCAAAACCTCCGAGGAGGGCTTTCCTCACGAGGGCCGGATCCACACCTGAAAGCTCGGCCAGGCGAAGCGCTTGAGCGACGGCATCGATGGTTTGGGCAACGATGAGTTGATTCGCGAGTTTGGTGACCTGTCCGCTGCCACTGGGTCCTAGGTGAGTGATGTTCTTGCCGACAGCTTGAAAAATCGGCAAGGCGCGTTGGAAATTCGACACGCTGCCGCCCGCCATGATGGTGAGAGATGCGGCTTCGGCACCCACCTGGCCACCCGACACCGGCGCATCCACCCAATTCACTTTTTCCGCCCATGATTTTGTCTCCGGAACTCCCGTCGTGCCGAAGTCGATGATCAGCGCGTCCTTGTGTAAACCTTCGATCAGACCGCCTTCGCCAAAGACCACCTTTTCCACCACATCCGTCATCGTGAGATTGATGCAGATGATGCCGGGACCGATTTCACGAGCCAGCTCTGGTAAAGTGGCAGCACGCCGCATTCCCTGTGCAACAGCTGCTTCAGCGGGCGCGTCACTCCGATTCCAAACCACGACTTCAGCTCCATTCTCGTGCAAATGGCGCGCGTTGGCCCGACCCATATTACCGAGTCCGACAAATCCGATCTTGTAACCTGTGAGTGACTTGTTCATGTTCGCTTAACACACATCAGGCTGCGCTTGATGGCAAACACCTTCCCTACTCTAGCATGAAAATCATCATCACCGGCGGCGGCGGCTTTTTGGGCTCCCAGCTTTGTCAAAAAATCCTCACACGTGGCACGCTCTGTGGCAAACCCGTGGGTGAAATTGTTCTCCAGGATGCATTCTTTCGCGCCCCTGCGACGGACGCGAGGGTGAAACAAGTGACGGGCGACATTGGGGATCGGGCAACGGTCTTGGGAGCGATCGGCAATCAAGTGGACGTGATCTTCCATCTGGCCTCGATGGTCAGCGGCGAGTGCGAAGAGCGCTTCGATGACGCGATGCGCGTGAACCTCGATGGCGGACGCAATGTCTTCGAAGCCGCGCGTGCGGCGGAAGGCAGACCTCGGGTTGTTTTTGCCAGCAGCGTGGCGTGCTATGGCGGACTGGACATGAGCCAGATGATGTCAGACTTCACCAAGCAACTCCCCCAAACGACTTACGGCATCACCAAGGCGATGTGTGAGATGATGGTGAATGACCACACGCGCAAAGGACACTTTGATGGTCGCAGCGTGCGCCTCCCCACCGTGATCGTGCGCCCCGGCAAACCCAACGCCGCCGCATCGAGCTGGGCCAGCGGCATGTTCCGTGAGCCCCTCAATGGTGAAGCCTGCCATCTGCCCATCCGCCGCGATCAACCACATCCGATGACCGGCTACCGAACGGTGATCGACTCATTCATCGCACTTGCCGAAGTGCCCGAGGAAAAGCTAGGCAGAGATCGGGCCTATGTCCTCCCCGCACACCGAGTGACCCCCGAGATTGCGGAGAGAGTCATCCAGGAAGTCGCCAATGAACGCGGGATCAAGTTGGGCCCGATCGTCGATGCGTTTGATGCCCGGATTCAAGGCATTGTCGATAACTGGCCACAGCAAGTCGATGGAGCACGCGCCATCGAGATCGGCCTCCCCTGCCCTCCAGACTTGCGGGTCATCGTGGAGCAGTATTTGGAAGACTTCGGCCAATGATCTGAGCGCTGGAAGCTCAGATCTTCTCCACCATCACGATAAATCGGAAGGGGCTCTCGTCAGTTCCGAGCAGAAGATGATTCTCACCCTCGTGCAGAGGAATGGAGAGCCCGTTCGCATCCGCTCCGATCGGCTCATTGTTCACGATGGTGCCGAGGCGACTACCCCGATCTCGAATCAGCAAACCCAGCTCACCGCAATCGATCTCGCAGTGATTTCGCGACACTTGGAAAGGCTGGCGATCCGGCAGAGCGAGATCGTTTCGAGCAAAAAACGCAACATTGGTATCTGCAAAGGCCCGCCCGATCCGAAAGGGGAGACTGGTGATCTCCATATCGACTTCAGAGGGACTACCCTCGACCGACTTCAGGCGGATGCGGTGCTTGAGCTCGGACGATCCGCTGCGCCCCGAGGACATGGATCCCTGAAGCGCTTCCCGCTCACGCCGAGCCGCACCTGGCGTCAGACGCGGACCCGTGGACTGCTGCTTGCGCCACTCCATTTGCAGAAGGAGATCCGTCGTGCGGATGCGGTCAAACAAGGTTGCCAGGTAAGAATGCATGCGGTCAGGTTGGGCAAGGATCGCCTGCTCGAACTCCGCTTCATTGATGCTTTCCACAGCCGTGTGATCCAGCGCCCGGGCCGTCGCCGAGCGCGGCCTGTCCGTGATCATGCCCATCTCCCCAAAAATCTCACCCGGCCCCAGTCGCCCGAGCACCACCGAGCCATCACCGCTCTTGATGCTGATCTCAACCGTGCCGGAGACCAGAAAGAATGCCTCGTGTGAAATCTCACCCTCATGGAAAATGACTTCGCCCGCCTTAAAGTGCCGTGTGTTCATGCGCGGCCATGCTAGGCAACCTCATTGATTCGGTCAAGGAACGAAGTGCCCCCATCAAGGACACCTGATTCCGTCGAAGCCAAGGTTCTATGATCGTTGCTTCCTTCAGCTCAGACCTCCTCGGATCTGATCCGATGAATCACTCCTGCATCACTCTAGTTTCCATTAGTCTGTTGCGATGAGTTCTCCGCCGTCTTCTTGCGTCCTTTTCTTCCTTTTTGTTGCAGCCAGTGCGGACGGCGGATCTTCAGCGGTTGGCAACATTGCGAAGCGATGGAGTTGGCGTTTGATCAGTAAAAAAGGTCGAGCTTGAACAAGGCATTCCATCCTCTCGATTCGGCCAGGAACTGCGAGACCTTCATGCCATGCTTGTCACCGCTGAACATCGTCGTTGCCAGCGAATTTGAAGTTTCATCGCCAAACAACATCAACGCCTTTCCTGTCGTCGTGAACAAGGTGTCCTCAAACGTCCGCTTCCGGCCCTGCACCGAGTGGGCCACTTCCCAGAGCGCATTTCGCGCCGCCTCGTCGCCGATCTTTGCCAGAAGCTCGATTGCTGTTCTGCTGAAGCGCACATTATCGGCTTGGATGGCAATGTCTCGAAGCACTGGCACTGCTTGCTCAGGTTCGACAACTTCCATCCCGTGTTCGAGCGCAAAAACGGCGTTGCCATCCCATGTTGGCGTTGCTTCGCCAATGACTTTGGGCTCAAGGCCCGGCTTGTAAGTGCCGTCGGCATTCTTAGGCTGAGGTAACCCCGTCACCCGCTTGGCCGCTTCTATTATCTGTCGTCGAGCTGTCTCATCGCCATGCTTTGCAAGCACAACAAAAGCAGCTTGCTTGACACGGTCATTGATCCCATTCAGAACCAAATCAGCCGCGATCTCCCTTGCTTTTGGAACACTCAATCCCACCAAGGCCATAACACTGTCTGGAGTCTCGGGCGGATATTTCCGGAAAACTTCAGCCATGACGTTGAGTCCAGAGGCATCACCTAATCTCGCAAGGAGTTTTGCCAGTTCATATGATTCGACACGTTGCTCCATCGCAGAGCCACTCTTTTCCCTCATCATCTTTATCAGCTCGTCATTGTATGCAGTCTGGCCATTCTCGACCAACACCTTCTCTAATAATGAATGCCAGTTGCTAAAGCCCCCCTCGCCTTTTCTCTGATCGACAATAAAATCAAAACCTCGGCGATCTCCGAAAAAACAAAGAACTTCAGCGGCAACACACTGCACGCTCACATCTGAATGGTCCAGTAGCCTCGCCACATAAGGTAAGGCTTTGATTATCTCATGCCGCCGTACTGCGCCGAGGGCAGTCACAATCTCAGACACCGATCGTTGGCCAGATTTCACAACCGCTAACGGCCGGTCTAACTGACCACCGCCGCGATACTCTCTAAACATCCTTTCGCACTCCTCATAATACAACCGGGCGGCTTCGGGTGAGAACTTCGGATCACGGGTTGCATCGTAACGTCGAAAAGAACCTTCCGCCTTGGGGGTGATCGCTCCAAGTTGAACGGTTGTAGCTGGATTTTGTGAGCCAGGAGACGAAACAAGTGGGGAGTTTTGCGGCGCCAAAAATACCAGAAACAAAACGCAGGCACCACAGACAATGATTGAGATAACTTTTCTACTCATTGTTCGGTTGGTGCTCCGGGTTGAATGAACTCCTCCATTTTTCTCTACCTGATTGAGTTAGTGAGCGCAAGAAGTGGGCGAGAAACAAATTGTTCCAAAAGCAAGTTTTTTCAGGTATTCGCAGGTTCCTCATTGGGGCTTGGGGTTCCAACATTTGGGCTCAGCTTCCGTCAAAGCCAGGGTTTTACAATCGTGACTTGGATAGCTCAGCTCACGTGCAGAGAGCCTGATGAAACGTTACCGCATCATTCCTGTCTTCCCGGGGCGATCTCTGGCCAATTCAGTCCCTGAAAATTTGACGAGAAGGAACTCCTGCCCCGAATGTCGTAGTTCTTGATGAGGCTAAAACTTCAACTCGCAATCCGGCGGACCGTGGGGCTCCAGGGGCTGTTGCCGGAGGTGCCGCTGGCGCAGAGGCGGAAGTGGTAGGTGGCTCCGAGGTGCGGGAGGAGAAGGGTCTTTTTTCTCCGGCCAGTAAGGCCGAGGATTTCGGAATCAGCACCTTCCACGCCGTATTCGAGAAAGTACATCAGGGAGTGTTTCACTTTGTCCCAGGTGATGATCATTTCTCCTCGGGCCGTCCCGACTTCGACGGTCAAACCCCTGGGCGGCGGCAGGATGCCGACGGGCTTGGGCTGGCGCTGCACACCGAGGGCGCTGCTGACGATGGCTTGTTTATTGCCCCCCGACTCGGCCTGCACGTAGCTGCCCCGCTGGTTGAGAGCTTGAATGTACTTTCCACGCGATCGGTTTTTCCGCGCGACGGCTGCGGCCAGAGCTGATTTCAGGGCCATGACTTCGGCACAATCACTGGCAAACTCGTTGAATCGGTCAAGGCACGAAGCAAGGCCCTTTTCCTGTTACCTGATTTGGAATCGTCGGCGACCACACCCGGGCCATTTCAAAGCCTCAATTGGCGCGAGACACTTCGACAATTCTTAGTTCGTCCACCGGGCCGTCGATCCAGAAACAAACGCGCCACCGATTGAACCTGGCGCGATAAATGGTGCGCCCGTCCGTGGCGCGGATTTGATCATCCACCGCCATCAAGGGGTAATCAGCCAATCTTTCAAAGATAGCAATTACCTCGCGTCTGGAACGAGCAGGTAGCCGCCACAGAGATTCAGCAAGATTGCTGTCGAGGATGACCTTGTGAGGCCCCACTCAGCGCCCCTCCGCTTCAAGCTGTTCGTGCTTCTCCTTGAAGGCATCCAGCGAAACGGAGTGCCCCGCATCCATCGCCCGCATTCTCTGGGAGATTAACACGCGGAACTCGTCTTCCGTCTCGAGCGCGGTGAGATAACGCGTCAGCTCGATCCTTTCGGCGAGAGACAGCAGCGTGGCTTGGGCCTGTATTTCAGTGTAGCTCATGCTCTTCTATTGTATTCAGAGGCTCGAAGCAGCGCAAGCAGATGATTCAGCTACTCCATGAAATCAAATATTGGAGCCTGATGGCGTTAAAATTCAAATTAACGGCTGGCAGGTGAAGGACGACTTCGGCATTGGCGTTCTGACTGAGATCGTACTTCACATGATTCTCCGCACACTCCTTCTCCTTTCCTGCCTTGCCGTGGTGGCTTCCGCTCAGGACACACCTTTGCCGTCCAAAGAAAAATTCCATCTGTTCTTGTTGGTCGGTCAGTCGAACATGGCGGGACGGGGCTTTGTGGAAGAGCAGGACAAGACGCCGCATCCGAGGGTTCTCATGCTGAGCAAGGAGGGCAAATGGGTGCCTGCTGTCGATGCTATGCATTTTGACAAACCGGCTGCGGGAGTCGGGCTGGGGAAAACCTTTGGCCAAATCATTGCCGAGGCAAATCCGGGCATCACGATTGGACTGATTCCGTGCGCGGTTGGAGGTTCACCGATCGACACTTGGAAGCCGGGTGTCTTTTATCCTGCCACGAAGAGTCATCCCTGGGATGATATGGCCAAGCGAGCAGCCCTTGCTCTGCCTGCGGGTACTCTGAAGGGTATCCTGTGGCACCAAGGTGAGAGCGACTCGCTCCCCGAACTGGCTCAGGCCTATGCGCCGAAGTTGCATGATTTGATCGCTCGTCTGCGCCTTGAAATGAAAGCGCCCGAGGTTCCCTTCATCGCGGGTCAGATGGGCAAATTTGCCGACATGCCATGGACACCTGAAAAGAACATCGTAGATCAGGTGCATCGGGATTTACCTTCTCACGTTCCGCACTCAGCCTTCGTCACCGCCGAGGGATTGAATCACAAGGGGGATAAGATCCACTTTGATTCGCCTTCATTCCGCGAGTTGGGCAAGCGCTACGCCGCAGCCTTTCTCCAGATGACCAAGTGATCCATCTGTTCTCATTTACACTCATGAAATTCCATCTCCTTACTCTTCTTTTGCCCACGGGCCTTCTGATCGCTGAATCATCGGCCATGAAGCTCAATGACCCGAAGCCGCAGCGCTACGAATTGACCGCAAGAGCCAGTGAGATCGACTCACGGGCCGCGCCCCATCCTGAAATCGATTTTGTTTTCGAGTCGAAAGGAAAGCCTGCGGATGTTCAACATGCGAGCGTGGATACCCGTGTGGCTCCGCAGGGCAAACTGGTCATCTGGCTGATGGGTCACAGCGCCCCGCTTTTTGAGCGCCTCAATGGATTTGGCATTCATGCGATCCGAGTGCACTACGCGAACGGTTGGTTTGGCAAATTTGGAAACTCATCACCCGGCGATGACGGGATGCTCTTGGGCAAGATCAGACTCGAAGCCGCGACAGGTCAGGACTTCAGCGATCTGGTGTCCATACCGCAACCGGATGGAATGATGGAGCGCTCCTTTCAGTTTGTGAAATGGCTGGCCAAAGAAAATCCGCAAGGAGGCTGGAGCTTTTTCCTGACTCCCGACGGCAAGGGAATCGATTGGAGCAAGGTGATCATCTCCGATAGCTCGCATGGCAGCACCACAGCAGCCCGTTTTGCCAAGCATCAGAAGGTGGACCGAGTGGTGATGTTTTGCGGACCGCGAGATCAGCTCGAACAATGGCAAAGCCTGCCTTCCGCCACGCCACCCGAGCGCTTTTTCGGCTTCAGTCATGTGCTCGATGGTGGATGGAGCGCCGATCATTATTGCCGCTCGTGGGAATTGCTGGGGCTTCACGCTTTCGGACCGATTGTGAATGTGGATCAAATGAAACCACCCTACGCCAACACGCGAAGGCTCATCACGGATGCGGATGTGAAAGGCGATGACAAACGCGCTCACAGTTCCGTCGTTCCCGGGGGAGCGTCCGCCAAAGATGCGAAGGGCGGGTTTGTTCATGAAGCCGTTTGGAAGTACCTCTTTAATCATCCGGTCGATCAAAAAGGAGAGCCCACCGCACCCGATGCGGATTGTGAGAAAAACATCGTCGAAGCGCCGAAGAAAAAGAAGTAGCTTCGGGTCGTGACTAGATCCTGACCAAGATACCCCGCTTCCAAAGCCATCTCGCCAAGGCAAGCATCAGGACAAAGGACACAAGTGCCGTGACCCAAGTCCAATCTTTGCCAGGGTGCCCCACGAGGCGCTCAGTCACTGAGCGGAAAATGCCAAAGCCTGCGCACAGGTAGAGCGCAATCGAATTGGCTCCCACCCAGACGAAGGGAGGGGTCCACCGCTGCCAACCGCGAACATCCACGATCCAGTAAAACACGCCGAGCAAAAGAGTGCTCCACCCGCCTGCGACGAGCACAAAGCTCGACGACCAAATTTTCTTGATGACCGGAAAGAAGGGGTGCCAAAGCCAGCCGAGTGCGATCATCGCGATTCCCATTCCAATGAGACCACAGGTCTTTTTCGAGGTCTCCTTTTCGCTGGTGATCCACTTCCCTGCCAAGATACCCATCAGCGCCGTCGCGATCGCCGGCAGCGTGCTCAGGATGCCTTCGGGATCGTGATCTCCATCGTATTTGCGGCCCGGCAGCCAAAGGGAGTCGATGTAATTCGTGAGATTCCGCCCCTCCGCAAAATCCCCTAGGCCGATCCCCGGCACAGGCACCCAACTCAAGAGGAGACAGTAGCCGCCGAGCAACGTCAGCAGTGTCATCAACAACCCGCGCCATCCCATGAACAGAGAAAGGGCACCGGCCGCAGCCGAAGCGATGCCGATCCGCTGCAAGACTCCCAGCCAGCGAATTTGGTCCCATCCCTCACGCAGACCTCCCGAAACAAGGATGCCCAGGATCACCAGGATCAAGGCACGCTCAATCAAGTGTCTGACTGTCTTCGCGGTGCCATCGCGTAAGAGCCTCCGTGGCAAAGCGATGGACATGGATACCCCTGCAATGAAGAGGAAGAGCGGAAAAATCAGATCATAGAACCGAAACCCATCCCATGCAGCGTGTTCGAGTTGGTGGGCAGCGACGGAGGTCAACACCGAGCCAGGCATGATCCGATCCAACACCCCCTTTACCAAGCCTCCAAGCCCAAGAATCCAACACATATCGAAACCACGAAGAGCATCGAGAGAGATGAGTCGTTGGGAATGTGAGGGAGCTGCCATGTTTCAAAAGAAATACCCGAGTGCGTTCACTCCCTCTTTGCCCCCAAAGCCCGTGACAGCAAGGCCATGCTGGCATTGCCCCCCGAGAGCACACAGGCCACGCGTTGACCCTGAAAGCGCCTCGCCTCTTTTTTCAGTGCGGCATAAGCGAGAGCGCCTGCTCCTTCGGCGATGGTGTGCGTGGTTTGAATGATTTCTCGCACCGCATCCACCGCCTCTTCATCGGTTACCCTGATGATTTCGTCAGCGTGACGAATAACGTGCTCCAAGGCTTCAGCGTTGGGTGTTTTGCAGGCCACGCCCTCAGCCACCGTCGTGGTGCTGGATTGCGTAATCAGAGACCCTTTTTCAAAAGACAAAGCGTAGGCAGGCGCATGTTCCGACACGACTCCGATGATCTTTGTTTTCAAACCCAGCGCCTCACGGGCCGCGGCGATCCCGCAAAAACCGGACCCCAACCCGATGGAAACGAATATCGTATCCAGATCCGCAACGGAGCGAAACATCTCCAATCCATAAGTGGCCACGCCGCGCACGAGCCAGGGATGAAAGGATGGCACGGCATGAAGACCTTCCTGAGCCGCCAGGTCTCGCGAGAACTCCAAAGCCTCTTGAAACTCGTTTCCATGCTCGATTAATTCAGCGCCCAGTGAGCGCATGGCAGCGTTCTTCTCCGGATTGTTCCCATGGGGAACGACGATCACTGCGCGAAGACCATTGAGCCGCGCCGCATACGCGATGGACTGACCGTGATTACCCGTTGTGGCAGCGATGACACCTTTCACCTCGGGCTCTCGCCGCCTAAATTCATCCATGTAAACGAGGCCACCTCGGATCTTGAAGGCACCGACTGGCGTGTGATTCTCGTGTTTGAGCCACAACTCACAGCCGAGGCCTTTTTCAAGGAGCGGCCAGCGATACATCGGCGTCTCCCGAATGTGGGGCCTGATCAAAGCCTCAGCGGCTTCGATTTCGCTAAGAGAAGGCAGGACACCCATGATAACGAGGGACTGTCCGAAAGGTTAATCCAAGGCCGCCAGAGTCTTGATCACAAGTTCAGCATGCTCTTCGGGTTTCACCTTTTCGAAAATCGCCGCGAGTTTGCCTTTGGCATCAATCACAAAGGTCGAGCGCTCGGTGCCCATGTACTTTTTTCCATACATGCTTTTTTCGACCCAGACGCCATAGGCCTCGACGATCTTCTTTTCGACATCGGCGATCAGGGGGAAAGGCAGTTCAAATTTCTTGATGAATTTCTCGTGCGCTTTCACAGGGTCGATGCTGACGCCAAACACGTGAGCTTTCGCCTTCAACTCGCCCCAGGTATCGCGGATACCGCAGGCCTGTTTCGTGCAGCCGGGAGTGTCGTCTTTCGGGTAAAAATAAAGCACCACGGGACGTCCCTTCAGCTTACTCAGGGTTAGGGTAGCACCTTCGGTATATTCGCCACCTACAAAGGCGGCAGTGAAGTCAGGGGCGGCGGATTTGAGGGCGGGTTTGCTCATGGTAGGATGTTGAGTGCGAGAGGTTCGGATTGCAATGCGGTTTCTGGCGACTAAAGGAGAACCGTTTTGACGACCGCTACCCAGATCACCCTTTTCAGGATCTTCCTGATCCCGGTCTTCATCGGGCTCGCCATCTACTACGGCCAAAGTGTCGCAGCAGGCGCAGCCGATGAATCCCTGCGCTGGTGGACGGTGGCTGTTTTTGCCATCGCCGCCATCAGCGATGCCGTGGACGGATACATCGCTCGAAATTACAATCAAAAGAGCAAGCTGGGCCAGATCCTGGACCCTCTCGCAGACAAGGCGCTGCTGCTATCCGCCATCATCGTTCTCAGTTTCACCAGTTGGCGGCAGCACTTCCCGCTTTGGTTTCCTCTCCTGGTTATTTTTCGAGATCTCGTGACGGTCGGCGGAGTCGCGCTCGTCGAGTATTTCACGGGAGGTAAATGCGACATCCACACCCACTGGTCTGGCAAAACGGCCACGGTCTTCCAGATCATCGCCGTCCTGTGGGTGATGCTGGACATCCCCTTTCCGCCTCTCATCTGGCCCACCGTCATTGCTGCTGCACTTACCGTTTTTTCGGGTATCATCTACCTCATCGATGGGCTGCAGCAGATCCAACGCGGTCCCGGTTCCCCATCTGCCCCCTAGTCCCCCGCCCCCAACCTCTCATGCTCAAAACTGTCGCCATCGTCGGGCGCCCCAACGTCGGAAAGTCTGCCCTGTTCAATCGCCTCGCCGGCATGAACATCTCCATCGTCCATGACAAGCCGGGCGTCACCCGTGACCGCATCGTAGCCGAGTGCCGCAGGGGACCTCAGGTTTTCGAAATCATGGACACGGGAGGAATCGGTGCCAACACGGACGATATCCTGACCGATCAGGTGCAGATCGAGGCTGCCATCGCATTGGACGTGGCCGATCTCCTTCTCTTCGTGGTCGATGTCGTGGATGGCATCACCACCATCGATCAGGCTCTGGCTGGCGAACTGCGCAAAACCAGCAAGCCCGTGATTCTGGTCTGCAACAAGGCCGACTCACCGAAGCGAAAAATGGGTGGAGCGGAATTCTCTCGCTTGGGTTTCAAAGAACAAGTCGAGGTCAGTGCCGCACATGGTCTTGGCATCAATGAACTCGTCAGCGTGGTGAGTGAAAAACTCGACCTCCAAGCTGGCGATGATGAAGGTGAGACGGTCGAACTGGAGAGAAACGCACGTCCGCTCAAATTGGCCATCGTCGGTAGGCCCAACGCGGGCAAGTCCTCCATCATCAACGCCGTTCTCGGCAAAAAGCGCTCCATCGTGAGCGAGGTCGCTGGCACGACGCGCGACTCTTTGGACATCCGCTGCACGATTAATAAGCACGACTACATCCTCATCGATACCGCCGGCATTCGAAAGCAGGCCAAGATCGACGAACCGGTGGAGATTTTCTCCATCAATCAGGCCATCAAGAGCATCAAGCGCGCCGACCTTTGCCTCCTCGTGATCGACTGTGCAGAGGGAGCCAAGATGCAGGATCGAAAGATCGCTCAGATCATCCTCGAGGAGCAGAAGCCCTGTATCCTCGTGATGAACAAGTATGACCTCTACCACCCTTACGGGAGCCAAAAGGACCGAATCGAAGAACTGACCGAGAAGATCCGGCGTGAATTCTTTTTCCTCAGCTATGCACCGATCGTGGCCGTCTCCGCCAAGAACGCCATGTATATGGATAAACTGTTCAAAGCGGTCGAGCGTGTCCGTCGCGGTGCCCAGACTCGAATCGGCACTGGAGAGCTCAATCGCATCCTTTCCCGCGCCATCGCGAATTCGCCCACCTCGATGGGTAACTCCCCCATCGCCTTCAAGCTGCTCTACGCCACGCAGGTGAACAAATCGGAAAACTCCGTGATTCCCGTGCCTCACTTTGTGCTCTTCGCGAATCGGGCCACCAAAATGCAGGACAGTTATCTCCGACATCTGGAAAAAGTGATCCGCGCCGAGTGGCCCGCTGAAGGCGTCCCCTTCCGGATGAGCGTGCGAGGCAAGGAAGCCAAATCGAAACAGGGCGGGAGCCAGCGCAAATCGACTCGCAACCCGAAGGCGGAGCCCGACGAGCTTGAAGAGGGTTAGCCCCTCGCGATCTCTCAGTTTGAAACTACTCAGTTGCACCCCTCGACCTCCGCTTTACATAAGCGGTGATGCAAAGTCTTTGGAACGATACAGAAGCCGCCACCTTTGGGAATGATCTGCTCGGGCAACGAGTTTACACCTCACGTTTGTTGGGTCGGAACCCCCAACTCGTGCTCCACGGGGGTGGAAACACCTCCGTAAAGGTCACCGAAAAGGATTTCTTCGGCGACTCGGTCGATGTTTGTTACGTGAAAGGCAGCGGTTGGGACCTGGCCACCATTGAGCGCGAGGGCTTCTCCCCCGTGCGGATGGAGGCGCTCATCAAGATGTCGAAACTCGCCACCATGAGCGATGAAGACATGGTCCTCCAGCAGAGAGTCGCGATGACAAACCCGAATGCTCCCGCTGCGAGCATCGAGGCCATTCTTCACGCCATTTTGCCGTTTCGTTTTGTGGATCACAGTCACGCGAACGCCATTTCTGCGCTCACGTGCAGTTCAGACGGTGAGGCTCGGGTGAAGGAGATCTACGGTGACCGAGTCATCGTGGTGCCCTACGTCATGCCGGGTTTCATTTTGGCCAAAACCATCGCGGATCTGATCGCCGGTCGTGACCTGAGGAAAGAGGGCATCCAAGGCATGGTGCTTCTCAAACATGGGCTCTTCACCTTTGATGATGACGCGAAGAAGAGCTATGAGCTTCACATTGAAATGGTGACTCAGGCTGAAGAGTATCTGGCGAAAAAGGGGAAACCTGCGGCAAAGGCTGAAGCGTCGGAAGACTTGCTCGCGCTGGCCAAGCTCCGTCGCGCGGTGTCTCTGAAACGTGGATTCCCACAAATCGCCCGGCTGAGCGCTTCGCCTGAGGCCGTGGGTTATGCGGGGATTTCCAAGGTCGCTGAATTTGGAACACGTGGTCCCCTCACTCCCGATCACAGCATCCGGACGAAGCGCGCTCCGGCCTACATCGGCGATGATTTGGAAGCCAGCGTTCAGAAGTTCGCGGATGACTACGCCGCCTATTTCAACCGCCACGCCAAGGGGCAGACCATGCTGGACCCGGCCCCGCGTTTCGCCATCTGGCCGGGCAAGGGCATCGTGAGTTTTGGTGACACCGTGAAGGATGCCAAAATCGTCGCCGACATCTCGGAGTCCACGGCCGCCACCGTCCAACTCGGAGAATCCGCTGGCGGATGGGAACCCCTGCCAGAGAAGGACATCTTTGAAATCGAATATTGGGATCTCGAACAGGCCAAACTCCGGAAGGGACCGGCGCGCAAAATTCATCAGGGAAAAGTCGCGCTCGTCACGGGCTGCGCCGCTGGCATTGGTTTTGCCATCGCTGAAAGCTTGGCCGAGCAGGGCGCTCAAGTCGTGGGTCTCGACATTGACAAAGACATCCCCGAGATCATGAAAAAGATCGGAGGCATCGGCATCGTGGTGAATCTCACCGAGGACCAGCCCGTCCAGGACGCGATCGACTTCACGGTGCGTGAGTTTGGCGGTATCGACATTGTCGTCAGCAACGCGGGCATCTTCCCGAAGAATGATCAACTCGACGTCATGGCCCAGACCGACTGGGATCGCACGATCATGATCAATCTCACGAGCCACCAGAAGCTCATGAACAAGGTGATCCCCTTCGTCAAACAAGGCCTCGATGCCAGCATCATCTTTGTCGGCAGCCGAAACTTCAAAGCCCCCGGCCCTGGCGCGAGCGCTTACTCGTGCAGCAAGGCGGCGCTGACTCAACTTTGCCGAGTTGCAGCTCTCGAACTCGCTCCCCACAAAATCCGAGTGAATATCGTCCACCCCGACGCCGTGTTTGACACCAAGCTTTGGACCCCCGAAGCCCTGGAAAAGAGCGCCGCCCGTTATGGCATGACGGTGGATGAGTACAAGACCAAAAATCTGATGAAGGTGGAAATCAAATCCAAGGACATCGGCAACATGGTTTCCGCCATGGCTGGCCCCCTCTTTTCCAAAGTCACCGGCGCTCAAATTCCGGTCGATGGTGGAAACGATCGGGTCATTTGATCTCCGCTCATGATGACCATCGCTCGATCCAATCCGGTTGCTTCAACTCTTGGAGCCATCCGTTATGGAATCGGGAAAACGTTTCTCGGTTCCGCCTTAGTGGCGTGGTCGGATAAGGGAGTGTGCGCCATCTTTTTCGACCAAGACCGAGCCGCGATGTTGGATGAACTTCGGCGGCGTTTCTCCGGAGAGGAGCTCGTCGCTGCGGCAAAAAATGATCAGCCGATGATGCAGCGTATTCTTGGCATCATTGAGTCGCCCAAGGATGCCGTGAATGCAGACCTCAAGCTCGACCTGCGCGGCACGGATTTCCAATGCCGAGTCTGGGCAGAGCTCCGCAAAATCCCGGCAGGTAAAACGGCAAGTTATACCGAAGTCGCCCAAAGAATCGGCTCACCAGCCGCAGTGAGAGCCGTCGCGGGCGCCTGTGCGGCCAATTCACTGGCCGTCGTGGTTCCCTGCCACCGGGTGGTGCGGCAAGACGGTGGTCTCTCGGGTTTTCGCTGGGGCGTGGATCGAAAAAAGGCGCTCTTGGAAAAAGAGGCTGCCCGTTAGCGACGCTCCGAGTGGACCTCTTTCCGCCAGAGCCACGTGTGAACCTGCTGCCCTTTGACGGCGAGGTAAATGATCACGGACGGGTGATGTCTCTCGACGAGGCGGACCGTTATTTTTCAGTTCTCGATCAGACCACCCCCTGGCGGCAGGATGAAGTCATCCTTTTTGGCAAACACATCACCACCGCCCGGAGGATGGCCTGGTATGGCGACTCTCAAAGCGCCTACACCTACTCGGGCATCACTCGTTTCCCCCTTCCCTGGACGCCTGAGCTTCGAGCGCTCAAAGCCTTGGTCGAGCAGATCTGCGGCACTGCTTTCAACTCCTGCCTGCTCAATGCCTACGCCGACGGCTCTCAGGGCATGGGCTGGCATTGCGACGATGAAAAATCTCTCGGGAGGGACCCGATGATCGCCTCTCTCAGTTTTGGGGCAGCGCGGCGTTTCTGTTTTAAGCACCGCGTGCAAGCCGAAAAGCGAGAGATCGAGCTCGGGCACGGCACCCTTTTGGTGATGAAAGGCCGCACCCAGCACCATTGGCTGCACAGCCTCCCCAAATCCGCCAAAGTGAAGGAATCCCGCATCAACCTCACTTTTCGGCAGGTCAGAGCTCCCTGAGAACGCAAAATAGACGGAACCAACCGCAATTCTTGCAAGACTGTTCTTACGTGTCACGGTTAATGAGTTGGCGCTCCGTCCGCTCTCACCCTCAGGTTTTCCGATCCATCATTCAACATGTCCACTGTCGCAGCTCTCTCAGCCACCCTTCCGCCCGCCATTCCTCCCACGGTGCGTCGGTTTAGACAGCCCAAGAAAAACATTCCACAGACCAAGCAGGAGAGGGATCGAATCCTCGGCTTTGTCCGCGCTTATTTTGCCGATGCGGGTCTCGTGCCGCCCATGCCACTGGATGAACTGCGCGAGCACACCGAGAAGCTCATGGCTCTGCGTTCCATCGATCCCCTTTACCGGGACTACACGGGTGTGCTGCTGAGCAATGAACTCTGGCGTGAATCTCTCGCCACGGTTCCTTTTGAAAAACGACTGCTCCTCATGCCCAAATGCCTGCGCGTGGAGAGCAAGTGCCCGGCTCCGTTTGATGAGTTCGGTCTCCTCTGCAAGCAGTGTGGACTTTGCACCATTCAGGACTTCCAAAACGAGGCGGAAAAACTGGGTTACGCCGTGCTCGTGGCTGAGGGCTCGGCCATCGTGATGTCGCTCATTCAAACGGGCAAGATCGAGGCGATCGTGGGCATCTCGTGCCTTCCGGTGCTGGAGCGCACGTTTCCTTATGTGGAAGCAGCGGCCATTCCGGCTGTAGCCGTTCCCTTGCTCCAGGATGACTGCATCGACACCACCGTGGATATCGACTGGGTTTGGGATTACATCCACCTGACCAGCGATGACAAAACGCGGCGCTTAAATCTCAATGCGCTCCATGATGAAGTGAAGACTTGGTTTGAGGCAGAGAGCTTGGACGCTCTTCTCGGAAAACCTCACGGACAAACGGAAGCCATTGCTCGCGAGTGGCTGGCCCGCGCTGGAAAACGTTGGAGACCTTTCCTCACCGTCGCCGCCTACCAAGCCCTCCGTGAGAACCCAGAAGGTGAAATGAGCGATGACCTCAAACGCGCCGCTATCGCTGTCGAGTGCTTCCACAAAGCATCCCTCATCCATGATGATATCGAGGACAACGATGCTCTGCGCTACGGCGAGTCCACTCTCCATGAGGAGCACGGAGTGCCCGTCGCTTTGAATGTCGGTGACCTGCTCATTGGTGAAGGTTATCGCCTCTTGGCCGACAGCAGACTCTCTGCCAATATTCGCGCCGCCTCACTCAAAGTCGCAGCCGAAGGTCAGCGCGAACTCTGCCGCGGTCAGGGCGCTGAACTGCTTTGGAACAATCATCCCGTCGCTCTCAGTGGCACTCAAGTTCTCGAAATCTTCCGCAGCAAAACTGCCCCTGCCTTTGAGGTCGCTCTCAAAGTAGGCGCCGCACTTGCAAACCGACTCGACGAAGTCGAAGACCCCCTCCACAAATACAGCGAAGCCCTCGGGATAGCTTATCAAATCCGGGATGACCTAGACGACCTCGGAGACGACTCCGCCGCCGACAATAACGTTTCCATCCGCCCCAGCATCATCCTGGCCCTGCTCAGAGAGCGAGGCAAAGGAGAAGTCCTCGAGACCATGGAAGCCCTCTGGAATGGCCGCTGTGACACTCCGCCAGACAAACCGACCATCCGTAAGTGGGCCGAGGAAAGCGGTGCGCATGAGAAGTCCATGCTCCTTCTGGAAAGCTACAAAGAACAGGCCATCCGCTCCCTTCAAGAAGTGGAAATCCCCAATCTGAAAGGCCTCCTCCGCCGTGTGATCGGAAAAATCTTCAATGAACTCGAGATCAAAGGCTGGTGCAGTGACTTCGAAGAGAAGAACATCACCGAGCAAGCCAAAGCGATCGCCGCCAAAGCCGTGGAGCACCTCGCCCCAGCAGTTCCTTCGGCCTCCGCGTAATTCAGATCACCACCCGATCGCTGAGAGCACATCCGAAGGTTTCCAACCCTCGGCCCGAAGCGCGCGCAGCGACTTGGCGCCATCTCGTTTTGCCAGTCTCTTGCCCTGTTCATCCGTGATGAGCCGATGGTGATGCCATTTTGGAACAGGCAATCCGAGGAGTTCTTGTAACAAGCGATGCACGTGAGTGGCCTCGAACAAGTCTTCACCCCGAGTCACGAGATTGACACCTTGTTTCGCATCATCCACTACTACGGCCAAATGGTAGCTGGTGGGCGTCTCCTTCCGCGCTAGCACCACGTCACCAAACCTCGCCGGGTCCGCTGTTTGCACCCCGCGCGAGAGATCTTCCCAAGCCAATGAATTCGGCACCCGCTTCAGGGCCTCCGTCACATCCAGCCTGAGCGCATAGGCCGCTCCCTCAGCCATCCTTTCCTCACGCTCGACTTTGGACCGAGACCGACAGGTTCCCGGATAAAGTGGCCCATCAGGCCCCTGCGGCGCATTTCCGGCTCGCTGGATTTCCTCCTGAATCTCTCTCCGTGTGCAGAAACAAGGGTAGAGCACTCCTAGATCAGACAATTGATCGAGCGCCTGCTGGTAATCCGGAAAATGCTCGGACTGCTTACGCATCGGTTCCTCCCACCGCAGACCTAACCACTTGAGATCCTCGCGTAGAGCCACCTCATACTCAGGACGCACTCTCGCCACGTCGATGTCCTCCAGTCGCACCAAAAATCTCCCCCTTCCCTTCTCAGCCTCGCGTTGAGCAAACAAGGCCGCGAAAGCGTGACCGAGATGAAGCCATCCGGTGGGACTGGGAGCAAAACGAGTGACGATTGGCATGGCGGCCTCACCCTTAGCCACCATTTGCACCTCGTCATCCATCGGATTTGACGGTAACGGCACTTTCAGCTTAGCGTGGAGACATGTGGAGAAATTTCCTTCTATCCGGGATGGTGTCTGTGCTCGGGCTGTGTCTCTCCCAAGGAATCGCTTGGGCTCAAGGCGCAGGAAACGCCAAAGAATTCAACCTCGAAGCATCGCTCGATCTCATCCTTGATTGGCAGTCTCCACTTTCTCTTTCGCCTGAAGAACTTGAGAACGCCTTCGTCGCTGAAGGTTTCAGCAGCAGCCCCTTTTATGGCTGGTCACCCGACAAAACCAAGGCTCACCTCGGCCGGAAACCCTTCTCCAACATCACCGTCGACCTCACCTCCTTCGGTGGAAAACTCCCGATCGAAGACGTCGTGATTCATTTTCGGGACGGGAAATCGGAAGGAATGGAAATCGAAATTGATGCGCAGTTTGCCGACCTTGCAGCCAGGGAACTCACTCGTGTCCTTAAAGATGAGCCCACCCGAAGAATGGTCAGCCGAACCGGGATGGAAGCCGTCGTTTTCGCCGTTTGGAAATGGGCTGATGGCATCGTTGTTCAATCCAAGGGCGGCCCGCTTTCGGTCATTCGGATCGTCAAGTCTGCCGATGCTCATCTCGCATTTCTGCACGATGCTGGGGACGGCTCATTCGCCATGATTTGCGACCTCGATTTCCTTCTCGACTGCCCCACTGCTTGGGAGATGAGCACCGACGGGATCGAGAAGCGATTCGATGTCTCAGATCGCGGATTCAAAGAACAACCCTTCTTCAAATGGCTCACCGCCGGAAAAGACAGGCTGCGTTTTTCTCGACAACCCTTTTCAAACATCACCATCGACCTCCGACTCTTCGGCGGGCGAGTATCGGCGGATGAAGCCGTCATCGATTTCAAAAATGGGAACCCTTCCATCGTCTCAGTCTCCGTTTACAATCGAGGTGACTCCGGTGGTATGGGACCGTCTGAGTTTGATGCCCTTTTCAAAGCGTGTGGACAGTCACTCGGTCAGTTGCTCAAGGTTTCACCCCAGCGTCAGCAACCCGGTGCAAGTGCGGCTGTTAAGACAGTCGGCTATCTTTGGCGTTCGCCACTCTGCATCGCACAGTTGGAACACAACGACTATGCTGGCACCGGCAAAAATGCATCCCAGCCCGAGTTTCTCCGCTTGAAACTGGCTTCTCCAGGAAACAAAGACTGGAGTTTCGGATCGAGTCCCACGGGGTTACTCACATCGGCTGTCGGTAAAACTGCTCTCTTGCGCAATGTGACCAAATCTGAGGGCGGAGATGTTTTCATCAGAGGCATTCCCATGGTCGATCAAGGATCCAAAGGCTACTGCGTCGTCGCCTCGTGTCAGCGTTTGTTTGAGTATTACAAAATCGCTTGTGACCAGCATGAGATGGCACAGCTCGCAGGCAGCAGTGCGGAAACGGGCACCAGCTCTTTAGCCATGGAAGCCGTCCTCGACAAAATCGACAA